>JAFAWZ010000053.1 GCA_019241495.1 Acidimicrobiales bacterium
ACAACACGGTCCCGAACCCGGCCATGGCCACCACATCGATCTGATGGCGTTTGAGGGCTTCTACTATCCGGCCAGTGTAGGCCATGCGATCGAATTCAGGTCCGAACGTCTCCCGCTCCACCACCTCCACCGCCACCCCTGCGCCCACTGCGATCTGGACGGCCGGGCAGTCCCTGTCCACGACGACCGCGGCCACATCTAGACCCGACTCCAGCACGGCCCGCAGGATGGTTCCCGATCCTGAGGCGAGGACACCCAGCCGGGGCAGATCCTCCGGTACCCCACGCGGCTCAGAAGCTGTCGCAAAACTACTTCGAGGTGGGAGAAGGCGGCCGCTCGTCCCCTCCCCGGGTGCGAGCGGAGCAGAGAATTGGTCAAGTGACGAGCCGCCGCCTTCTCCCTCCCGCGGGTTTTGCGACAGCTTCTCAGTCACACGACGACGCTAGTCGACCTCCTAGTTCCTCCCGGCTTCCGCTTTTCCCGGGAGGTGGCCAAGGCGGTTGGGCTGTCGCCCTCTCTCGGCCTACTCTCTCGGGGTGGCCCGGATCACCGACCTGCTCGCCGCCGGTCGGACCTATTCGTTCGAGTTCTTTCCGCCGAAGGACGATGCCGAGCACGCCGTGCTGGTACGCGCCCTGCTGGACCTTCAACCCCTCCGGCCCTCGTTCGTGTCGGTCACCTACCGCGGCGGGAGGTCGTCCCGCCAGCGCACCCACGACCTGGTCGCCGGCATGCTGCGGACGACGACGTTGACGCCTATGGCGCATCTGATCTGCGTGGCCCACACCCGCCTCGAGCTGGCTGAGATCCTGGTCGAGTTCCGCAAGGCCGGGGTGGAGAACCTCATGGCCCTCGGCGGTGATCCCCCGACCGACCCCGACGCAATCGAGGGAGAGCTCGAATTCGCCAGCGAGCTGGTGGAGCTGGCGCGTGCCATAGGGGGTTTCTCCATCGGAGTGGCCGCCCATCCCATCGGCCACCCCCGTTCGCCGGATCTCGCCTTCGATCGGGACCGGCTGGCCGAGAAGCTGCGGATGGCCGACTTCGCGGTGACCCAGTTCTTCTGGAAGGCGGATGAGTACCTACGGCTGGTGGACGAGCTGGCCGATCGGGGCGTCGACAAGGCCGTCTTGCCGGGGATCATGCCCGTGACCCGGCTGGTCGACGTTCCTCGTCGGGCCCAGATGGGCGCCGCCGTCCCGCCCGATCTGGTGCAGGCCCTGGAGGAGGCCGGCGACCCGGAATCGGTGCGCGAAGCTGGTATCGAGATGGCCACCAAGTTGTGCCAGCAGCTGCTTGAAAAGGGCGCGCCTGGACTTCACTTCTACACCCTCAACCGGTCGGTGGCGACTCGGCGCATCTACTCCAACCTGGGCCTGGCCGCGCCCTTGTAACTGGGCCGAGCCATCTGGGCCGACGGCTTCCCGAGGCCACTCTTGGCTCTGCCCATTTTTCACCGGTTTCTCTGCCCGTGCCTCAGCACCTGTGGCCATCTCACCCGTCGGCACCCCGCCGCCGACCATCCCGTCGACCAGCCCGACGAACCCGGGGAGCACCACGGCTACTCCCACCCTCGTCCTCAACCCCGCTCTGGGGCCGCCCGGGACGATCGTCATGGTCACCGGCAGCGGGTTTGGCGCGAGCACCCCTATCACCGTGTCGTGATCTATCTCGATGGGGATCGGTGGTCATCAACTCTGAATGCCAACGGCGCCCAGCCAGCTGTTGGTGTTGACCCCTGACGTGCTCGGGCTGCGCTTCGCGGTCGCGTCCAGCTCGCCGCCGACCCCAGGCGCCTTTCCTCCTGGTGCCGAGCAGTGCTGAGCCGGGAGGCGACAGCCGCAGCTACCTCTTCCGTTCAGAAGGCCCCTGACCTCCGCGCCTTGGGCGCGTCACTTAGTGCCTGCGACCGGATTGAGTAAACGAAAAGGAGGCGGCGGCATCACTGCCATGTCAGAACAGTGGTTGGCGGCACTGAGAAATTGACTCAGGGCGATTTGACTCCAGGTGAGATGCCGCCGCCTCCCTTCGTCCAAGTAGTCCGGTCGCAGGCGCTTACCCCGCCTCCATTTGAGAACCGGCCGCCACCGCGGCTTCGAGCTGTAGGGCGGCGGCGAGCTCGCCCCGGCCGCTGATCCCCAATTTGAAGTAGACCCGGGCCAGATGGGTCTCGATTGTGCGAACCGACAGGCTCAGCTTCGTGGCGATCGCCTGGCTGGACAGGCCCCGCATGGCCAGGCGAGCCACTTCGTGTTCTCGGCGGGTGAGGCCGGGTGGGCTGAGGGCGAGAGTCAACGCGGTCGGCCGCGGCCCGTCGTGTCCGGCTATCAGGAAATGGGCCCGTGCGGCTGAGGCCACCGACCGCCGTTCGTTCCCCGCCAAGCGGTGATGGTGGCTGGCCTGAGCCGACGCCTCGGCCGCGTACAGCTCGAGGGACATGCCGGCGAAGCGCTCCGACACCCGGTCGAGCGCAGCCCCCACTTCCGCCGGAGCGGCGGCCGCCAGGGCCGCGCCGTGGTCGGAGATGACGTCGACCAACTCGCCTTCGACCAGGTCCCGCAGGGCGGCCAACCGGGCCGCGGCGTGGCCCGAGCCCAACCGCACCGTGGCGTGGAGGGCCATCATCTCCATGGCGCTCTGGCCTCCGGCTTGGGCCCGAGCGGCCGCGGTATCCAGCTGGCTGAGAGCTTCGCTAAGAGCTCCTTCGGCCGCGGTCGCCCAGGCTGACGCAATCAACGACGAGGCGGTTGCGTCGTTCTGCCGCTCTGCTTCTCGCCGGGCATCGTCGGCTGCCGCGCTGGCTGCGTCGGCGTCGCCCGATATCGCCAGGGCTTCGGCCAGACCGCTGAGGGACTCGACCCGGCTGTCGAGGAACATGGCCGCCCCGTCTTCGGTCGCTGCCTCCCGGAAGCGGCTGACCGCCGTCTCGAGCTGGCCCCGCGCGAGTGCCACCCAGCCGAGGGCGCACGCGGCCTGGGCCCGCCCGTAGGGGTCGTTCAGCTGGACCGCCAGCCGGTATTCCCCGGAGGCCATCCGGGTCAAGTCGCCCCCTCGTCCGGCGATCCTGAAGGACAATGCCTTGGCCGCCAGGGCCCACAAGATCGTCACCCAGCCGCCCGCGTCGCGCCCCGATGACTCGAAGCGGCCTTCGATCAGGGCCAGTGCATCCTTGGCTCGTCCCGTCCTG
>JAFAWZ010000214.1 GCA_019241495.1 Acidimicrobiales bacterium
ACGCGGCGCTCCACCGCGGTGTGGATGTCCTCGTCGCCGGGCTGGAAGCTGAACGAGCCGGTCTCGATCTCCTCGGCGACGCGGTCGAGCGCGGCGACGATGATCCCGGCCTCCTCGTCTGTCAGGATCCCGGCCCGGGCCAGGCCGTGCACGTGGGCCCGGGAGCAGGCCAGGTCGTCGGCGGCCAGCCGGCGGTCGAACGGCAGGCTGACGGTGAACGCCATCAGTTCGTCAGCGGCCTGCTCGCCGCCGAAGCGACCGGGCCAGAGGGTCATCGCTCCCGTCGCGACTGGCGAGCGGCCCAGGTCTCCACGCCCAGACCCCAGAGCCGGACGAAGCCCTCCGCGTCCTGGTGACGGAAACGGTCGGCCGCCTCGTAGGTGGCCAGGCCGTAGTCGTAGAGCCCGACGTGGCTGCGCCGTCCCGACACGATGCAGCGGCCGGGCAGCTCGCAGCGCAGCCGCACCTCGCCGGTGACGAACTGCTGGCTCTCGGCCACGAACGCGTCGAGGGCGGCCTTGAGGGGCGAGAACCACAGGCCGTCGTACACCAGCTCGGCGTAGCGGGGCTCGAGGCGCGCCTTCTCGTGGGCGAGGTCCCGCTCGAGCGTGAGGTCCTCGAGGTCGGCGTGGGCCATCAGCAACGCCAGGGCACCGGGGCATTCGTAGATCTCCCGGCTCTTGATGCCCACCCGCCGGTTCTCGACCATGTCGATGCGGCCCCACCCGTAGGCGCCGACCACCCGGGTCACCTCGACGATCAGCTCGTGCAGCGGCATCTCATGGCCGTCGATCGCAACGGGCAAGCCCTGCCGGAAACGGATCACGGTGTCGCGCGGCTCGGTCGCGGTGGGCGTCGTCAGCTCGTAGACCTCCTCGGGCGGCTGCTCCCACGGATCCTCGAGGACGCCGCACTCGATGGTGCGGCCCCACAGGTTCTGGTCGATGGAGTAGGGGCTGGCCTTGGTCACCGTGATGGGGATGCCCCACTGCTGGGCCAGGTCGATCGACTGCTCGCGGGTCAGGTTCCACCCCCTCACCGGGGCGATGACCTCCAGGTCGGGCGCCAGGGCACGGCTCGAGACCTCGAAGCGGACCTGGTCGTTGCCCTTGCCGGTGCACCCGTGGGCGATGGCATCGGCGCCGAACTCCCGGGCCGCGGCCACCAGGTGCCGGGCGATGATGGGTCGCGACAGCGACGAGATCAGCGGGTACTTGCCCTCGTACTTGGCGTTGGCCTTGAGCGCCGGGGCGACGAAGTCGTTGGCGTACTCGTCGCGCAAGTCGGCCACGACGGCCTCCACCGCTCCGGCCGCCCGGGCCCGTTCCTCGATGGCGCTCCAGTCGCCACCCTGCCCCACATCGGCTGCCAGGGCGATGACCTCTACCTTCATTTCCTCGGTCATCCACCGCACGGCCACAGACGTGTCCAAACCACCGCTATATGCGAGAACTACCCGCTTTGCCACGATCAAACCTTTCCTTTTTCCGAATCGACTACAGACTTACAGGCCGGCGAGGGTGCTCAGGCGCTCGGCCATCTCGGCTCCCCCCACCCGCTCGTCGGCTACGACGAGGATGGTGTCGTCGCCGGCGACCGTCCCGACGACGCCGGCCAGGCCGGCCCGGTCGAGGGCGGAGGCCACCACGTGGGCCGACCCGGGTGGGGTGCGCACCACCACCAGATTGGCCGACTGGGCGACCTCGACCACCCAATCGCCCAGCACCCGGCGCAGATGCTCCTCGGGAGCGACCCGGTCTTTGGGGAGCTCGGGTACGGCGTAGACGGCATCTCCCCCCGCCGCTCTCACCTTGACGGCACCGATCTCCTCCAGGTCGCGAGACACGGTGGCCTGGGTGGCTTCGACGCCCGCCGACGAGAGCAGCTCTACAAGCTGTTGTTGGCTGGTGATCGGCGACTGCTCGATCAGCTGGACGATGCGGTGCTGGCGTTGGGCCTTGGAGAGCTTCATCGTTGACCGGCCAGCCACAGCAGCAGGCCACGGGCCGCGTGCATGCGATTCTCGGCCTCTTGCCACACCACACTGGCCGGTCCGTCGAGGACCTCTGTGTCGACCTCGAGCCCGCGATGAGCCGGCAGGCAGTGCAGAAAAAGGGCTCCCGGCGCGGCCCTCGACATGAGCTCCGCCGTCACGCGGTACGCGCCAAAAGCGTCCTGGCGCGCCGCGGCTTCGGCCTCCTGACCCATCGACACCCACACGTCGGTGCAGACGGCGTCCGCGCCCGCCGCGGCCTCCTCGGGGTCCGGAGTGACCACGACCTCGATGCCCCGGCTCCGGGCCTGGTCGAGCACGGGCGGCTCCAACTCGTGCCCGGGCGGGCACGCCAGCCTGACATCGACCCCGCAGAGGGAGCTGGCCAGGGTGAGGCTGCGGGCCACGTTGCTGGCGTCGCCGATCCAGGCGACGGAATGCCCGGCCAGGCCGCCCCAACGCTGCTTCAGGGTGAGGAGGTCGGCGACCGCCTGGAGCGGATGGGACAGATCGGACAACAAGTTGACGATCGGCACCTCGTCCACCTTTGCCATGGCCTCGAGCTTGTCGTGCTCGAAGACGCGGGCGCCGATCATGGCGTGGTAGCAGGCGAGGGCCCGGGTCACGTCCTCTACCGTCTCGCGCTCGCCCAGACCGATCTCTTCACCGCGGATGGTCACAGGGTGGCCCCCCAACCCCACCACTGCCATCTCGGTGGAGTTGCGTGTCCGGTTCGACGGCTTCTCGAAGATCAGAGCCACGCCCCGGCCGGCCAGGACCGGCTCGGCCCGGGCCGGGTCGGACAGGTCGAGCACGTCGCGAAGCTCCACCTCCGACAGGTCGTCGACTTCGAGGAAGTGCCTCACTCGCCCGTCCCTCCGAGGACCCCGCGCAGAATGGCGACCGCTTCGTCCATCTCTTCTCGGGTGACGAGCAGCGACGGGGCGAGGCGCAGGGCGGTGGGGGTCACCGCGTTCACCACCAGACCGGCTTCGAGGGCCCGGCCGGCCGCGTCCCCCGCGGCGTGCCCCTCCTGCAGCTCGACCGCGATCAACAACCCGAGCCCTCGCACGTTCTTCACCCCGGGGAGCGGCTCGAGCCGGGAGGTCAGGTAGGCGCCCGCCTCAAGGGCCCGGCGGGGAACGTCCTCGGCCTGCATGGTGGCCAGCACGGCGCGCGCCGCGGCGGTGGCGAGGGGCTGGCCCCCGAAGGTGGTGGCGTGATCGCCGGGCACGAAGGCACCGGCTACGTCGGCCCGGGCCCAGCAGGCGCCGATCGGCACGCCGTTGCCGAGCGCCTTGGCCACACTGATCACGTCGGGCCGGACCCCGTAGTGCTGGAAGCCGAACCACTTCCCGGTCCGGCCCAGGCCGGTCTGCACCTCGTCGACCATCATGAGGATCCCCCGCTCGTCGCAGAGCTCCCGGACGGCCCTGAAGTACTCGGCGCCCGCCGGGTTGACCCCTCCTTCACCCTGCACCGGTTCGAGGAGCACGGCGGCGACCGACGGGCCGAGCGCCTTCTCCAGATCGGCGGTGTCCTGCCAGGCGACGTGGCGGAACCCCTCCGGCAAGGGCTGGAACGGCTCGTGCTTGCTCGGCTGGCCTGTGGCGTGCAGGGTGGCCAGGGTCCGGCCGTGGAACGAGCCGTAGGCGGACACGACGACGTGGCGGCCGGGACCGGCCCACTTGCGGGCCAGCTTGATGGCGGCCTCGTTGGCCTCCGCCCCGCTGTTGCAGAAGAACACCCGTCCCTCACCGGCGTTCACGAGCCGGTCCAAGATGGCGGCCACTTCACGCTGCGGCTGGGTCCCGAACAGGTTGCTCACATGAAGCAGCGTCTGCGACTGCTCGCACAGGGCGTGGCCGACGGCCGGATGGGAGTGGCCCAGCGACGTGACGGCCAGCCCGCCCAGAAAGTCCAGGTAACGCTTGCCCTGGTCGTCCCAGAGGATGCTCCCCTCCCCCCGCACGAAGGTCACGGGTTGAGGCGGGTAGGTGTTCATCAAGCTGGTCGAGGTCATGACGGGGTCACCATGGTGCCGACTCCTTCGTGGGTGAATATCTCGAGGAGCAGGGCGTGGGGTTGGCTGCCATCGAGAATGTGGGCCTGGCCGACCCCGCCCCTGACCGCGCTTACGCAGGACCCGACCTTGGGGATCATCCCGCCGTCGACCGAACCGGCGCGGATCATCGCTTCCAGCTCGTTCGTCGTGGCGTGCGAGAGGCGGGTAGCGGGATCACTCTTGTCAGTACGGATGCCATCGACGTCGGTGAGGTAGACGAGCTTGGCCGCCCTGACCGCCTCGGCGATGGCTCCGGCCGCGGTGTCGGCGTTGATGTTGTAGGCCTGGCCGGTCGCGTCGGTCCCGATGGTGGCGACGACCGGTATGAGGTCTTCGGCCATGAGCCGGATGAGGAGGTCGGGGTTGACGTCGGCGATCGTGCCGACGAAACCGAGCTCCGGGTCCTTGGCCTGGGCGCTGATGAGCCCGGCGTCCTCGCCGGAGACCCCGACGGCCAGGGGACCGTGGATGTTGATGGCACTGACGATGTCCCTGTTGACCTTGCCGACGAGGACCATGCGGGCGATGTCGAGGGTCTCGGCGTCGGTGACCCGCAGCCCGTCGACGAACTCGGGCACCTTGCCCAAGCGCTGCATGAGCTCTCCGATCTGGGGCCCCCCGCCGTGGACCACCAGGGGCCGCATGCCCACCGAGCGCATGAGCACGATGTCCTCGGCGAACGCTTGCAGGGGATCGCCCTCGGCGCCGGCGAGGGCGTTGCCGCCGTACTTGACGACGACGGTGCGTCCCCAGAAGCGCCGGATGTACGGGAGCGCCTCCACCAGGATCGAGGCCTTGGCTGTGGCATCAAGTTGGGGGGCGTCCACTCCGACCGGCCCGATCACGCGTACCGGCTCATGGGTACAGGGCCACGGTCGGCAGGCCGGTGGTCTCTGGAAGGCCCAGGGCGATGTTGGCGCACTGCAGCGCCTGGCCGGCTGCTCCTTTGGTGAGGTTGTCGAGGGCGGCGATCGCCACGATCCAGCCCGTCCTCGGGTCGTGGCGGGCCGTG
>JAFAWZ010000309.1 GCA_019241495.1 Acidimicrobiales bacterium
AGCGACACGTGGTCCACGCCGAGCGAGGTGAACCAGCCCGCGGCCCGCCGGCTGCGATCCAGCAGCTCGGCTGCCGTCAAGCCGCTGTCGCGGCGGCCGAGCACGATCCGTTCTCCCGCGCCCTCGGCCACCATCTCGAGCAGCATGGCCACGTTCATGTTTCTGCCTTCCTCCTACGAGTGGGGCACCCGATCTGGCCCCCACTCTCTAGAGGCGGCGAGCGGAATCGAACCGCTGTACAGGGCTTTGCAGGCCCTTGCCTAAGCCACTCGGCCACGCCGCCCAGCTGGGTTGCCCCGGCAGTTTACTCGCCCATCCCTCGCCATCCCCAAGGCGTGGCACAGCCGGACATTTGGAAACCAGCCAGTGAGTAAACCAGCCAGTGATTATGGTGGAAGAAACACGGGAGCCCGGAAGGACCGGGCTGAGAGGGGGCCTGCGGCTGGCGCCGGCTTGATCGCCGGGAAGGCCATGCCGGTGGCCCCGACCGTCGGACCTGATCCGGGTAATGCCGGTGGAGGGAGGAACCATGGCCGAGCCGAGGCATGCGAGAGTCCACGTGGTCGGGACGCGTCCCGACATCCGGGTGCCCTTCCGGGAGATCCAGCTCCACGACTCGCCCGACGGTCGCCCGAACCCGCCCGTGCGCCGCTACGACACCGGGGGCCCCGACGCCGACATCGACGAGGGGCTGCCCGCCCTGCGCCAGGTCTGGATCGACGAGCGCGCCGACACCGAGCTCTATGCGGGCCGGTCCCTGACCGCTCGCGACGACGGGCGCGCCGCCGGCCGGGACGGAGCGCGCCACAGCCCACACCCGGGCGAGAGCCGGCCGCCCCGGCGGGCCCGGCCCGGGCGGAGGGTCAGCCAGCTCCACTACGCCCGAGGGGGGCTGATCACCCAAGAGATGGAGTTCGCCGCCATCCGGGAGCACATCTCACCTGAGACGGTCAGGGAAGAGATCGCGGCAGGTCGGGCCATCCTGCCCGCGAACGTGAACCATCCCGAGTCGGAGCCGATGCTCATCGGGGCCCGGTTCCTCGTGAAGATCAACGCCAACATCGGCAACTCCTCGGTCACCTCCTCGATACGGGAGGAGGTGGAAAAGCTGCAGTGGGCGACCCGATGGGGAGCCGACACGGTCATGGACCTCTCGACGGGGCGTGACATCCACACTACGAGGGGCTGGATCCTGCGCAACTCCCCGGTGCCGATCGGTACGGTGCCGATCTACCAGGCCCTCGAGAAGGTCGACGGGGTGGCCGAGCGGCTCTCTTGGGAGGTGTACCGGGACACGGTCATCGAGCAGGCCGAGCAGGGGGTCGACTACATGACTGTGCACGCCGGCGTCCTGCTGCGCTATGTGCCTCTCACCGTCAGCCGGGTCACCGGCATCGTCAGCCGGGGCGGGTCCATCATGGCCGCGTGGTGCCTCGCCCATCACCAGGAGAACTTCCTCTACACCCACTTCGAGGAGCTCTGCGACATCTTCGCGGCCTACGACGTGGCCTTCTCCCTCGGCGACGGCCTGCGGCCCGGCTCGGTCGCCGACGCCAACGACGACGCCCAGCTGGGCGAGCTGCGCACCCTCGGCGAGCTCACCGAGCTGGCGTGGGAACACGACGTCCAGGTCATGATCGAAGGGCCGGGCCACGTCCCCATGCACCAGATCCAGGAGAACGTCCGGCTCCAGAAGGAGTACTGCCACGACGCGCCCTTCTACACCCTGGGCCCGCTGACCACCGACGTGGCACCGGGATACGACCACATCACCTCCGCCATCGGCGCGGCCATGATCGGTTGGGCGGGCACGGCCATGCTCTGCTACGTGACTCCGAAGGAGCACCTGGGCCTCCCCGATCGAGACGACGTCAAAGCGGGAGTGATCGCCTACAAGATCGCGGCCCACGCCGCCGACGTGGCCAAGGGACACCCCGGCGCACGGGAATGGGACGACGCCCTGTCGAAGGCCCGCTTCGAATTCCGGTGGGAGGATCAATTCGAGCTCTCGCTCGACCCTGAGGTGGCCCGCTCCTATCACGACGAGACCCTCCCCGCCGCGCCGGCCAAGACGGCCCACTTCTGCTCCATGTGCGGGCCCAAGTTCTGCTCCATGCGCATCAGCCACGACATTCGCAACGCGGCCGCGGGCGCGGCGAGCAGCGAGGAGCCCGGTGTGGACGTGGAGCTGGAGATGCGGCGCAAGGCCGAGGAGTTCCGCCAAGCCGGCGGGGAGGTCTACCTTCCTGCCCGGTGATCACGGCGCCCCTTGACTGGCACTAACGGTTGACCGGCACTGAACCGGTCTCGCCCCGCGCCGGGCCGGGCCCGGCCATGAGGCGGTCGCACCTGGTCACCATCGTCGCGGCGGCCGCCCTCACGGTGGCGGCGGGCGCCCTCGTGGCCGTCTCGGCTGCTCCTGTCGCCCGTTTCGTGGTAGCTGGCCTGGCCCTGGCCGCCCTCGCCGCGGTCGTCGGCCAGGCCATCGAGGCGGTCGGCGAGCGGCTCGGTCCGGGCCCGACCGGGCTGCTCCAATCGACGCTGGGGAACCTACCGGAGCTGTTCGTGGGGATCTTCGCCCTCCGCGACGGCCTGACCGGAGTCGTGAGGTCGGCCCTGGTCGGGTCCGTGCTCGCCAACGTCCTGCTGGTGCTCGGGCTGGCGTTCGTCACCGGGGGCCTGCGGCACGGCACCCAGCGCTTCGATGCCGAGGAGCCCCGGCTCAATGCCAGCCTCCTTCTTCTGGTCGTCGCCGCCCTACTGGTGCCCACCCTGGCTGCCCAGTCGCACACGCCGGCCGCCAGCCACACCACGGCCCTCTCGGACGCCTGCTCGATCGTGCTCCTCGCCGTCTACGCCTTGAGCGTCCCCTACTTCCTGCGCCGGAACGCTCCCGTGCCCGGCGAGAAGAGCACCGGCGCTCCGCCGGCAATGCCGCTCAAGCTCTCGGTCGGCCTGTTGGCTCTCGCCAGCATCGGGGCGGCGCTCGCCGCGGACTGGTTCGTCACCCCCCTCCAGGAGGCAACGAAGACCCTGGGGCTCTCCCAGACCTTCACCGGTCTGGTCGTGGTCGCCATCGCTTCCAACGCGGTGGAGCACGCGGTGGGCATCCGCTTCGCCTTCAAGGCCAAACCCGAGTACGCCATCAGCGCGACGCTGAGCAGCCCCCTTCAGGTCGCCCTGCTCCTGACGCCGGTCCTGGTCCTGGCCAGCTCGGGCATCGGGCCGACCCCGCTGACCCTCGTCTTCCCCCCGCTGCTCGTCGCCGGCCTCGCCATCTCGGCCCTCGTCGTCACAGTCGTCATCTACGACGGGGAGTACACCTGGATCGAAGGGGTGGCACTCATCGGCCTGTACTGCATCCTGGCCGCGTCGTTCTGGTGGGGCTGACCAAGCCGTCTCAGAAGCTGTCGCGAAACTCGCGGGAGTGAGAAGGCGGCGGCTTGTCGTTGACCGACTCTCTGCTCCGCTCGCACCCTGGGGATGCGACGAGCCGTCGCCTTCTCCCACCTGGAAGTGGTTTGGCGACAGCTTCTCACGCGCCCGTTACGGTGGGACGCCTTGACCGCAGAACCCGCACCAGCAGAATTTGCATCACCCGGCGAGCCCTATCCCCTCGGCGCGACCTTCGACGGATTGGGGACCAATTTCTCGATCTTCTCCCAGGTGGCCGACTCCGTCAAGCTGTGCCTGTTCGACTCTGACGGGACCGAGTCGCGCTACCCGCT
>JAFAWZ010000335.1 GCA_019241495.1 Acidimicrobiales bacterium
CCAGGCGGTGGAGCAGATCTTCAACGTCCGCGTGCTCAAGGTCAACACCCTCAACCGGGCGGGCAAGCGCAAGCGCAACCGCCGCAACTTCACGTTCGGCAAGCGCCCCGACACCAAGCGGGCCGTGGTGACGCTGCACGCCGGCGACCGCATCGACCTGTTCGAGAGCTGAGAGGGACATGCCGCTTCGCAAGCGCAAGCCGACAAGCGCCGGTCGCCGGTTCCAGAGCGTCAGCGACTTCAGCGAGATCACCCGCTCGAAGCCCGAGCGCTCGCTCGTGGTGCCCAAGTCGCAGACCGGTGGCCGCAACAGCTACGGCCGCAAGACCGCCCGCCACAAGGGCGGCGGCCACAAGCAGCAGTACCGGATCATCGACTTCAAGCGGACCAAGGACGGCGTTCCCGCCACCGTGGCCGCCATCGAGTACGACCCCAACCGCAACTGCCGGATCGCCCTGCTCCACTATCACGACGGCGAGAAGCGCTACATCATCGCCCCCGCCAAGGTGAAGGTCGGCGACAAGCTGCAGAGCGGCCAGGGAGCGGACATCCGGCCCGGTAACGCCCTGCCCATGCGCTTCATCCCCGTCGGCTCGGTCGTGCACAACGTCGAGCTGAAGCCAGGCGGCGGGGGCAAGATCGCCCGCGGCGCGGGCATGAGCGTGCAGCTCGTGGCCAAGGAGGGCGACCACGCCACCCTGCGGCTGCCGTCGACCGAGATGCGCCGGGTCCCCATCGACTGCCGGGCCACTCTCGGAGAGGTCGGCAACTCCGAGGCCGAGCTGGTCAGCATCGGCAAGGCCGGGCGCAACCGCTGGCGGGGCGTACGCCCCCAGACCCGCGGCGTGGCCATGAACCCGGTCGACCATCCGCTGGGCGGCGGCGAGGGCAAGACCTCTGGCGGCCGCCATCCCGTCTCGCCGTGGGGCAAGCCCGAGGGCCGCACCCGCGACCGTACCAAGCCGTCCGAGAAGCTAATCGTCCGCCGCCGGCGTACCCGCGGCGCCCGGAGGTAATCGCAGATGCCCCGCAGCCTGAAGAAGGGCCCCTTCGTCGACGACCACCTATTGAAGAAGGTGGACGACCTGAACTCCCGCAACGAGAAGCGGGTCGTCAAGACCTGGTCGCGCCGCTCGACGATCATCCCCGACATGGTCGGTCACACCATCGCCGTCCACGACGGGCGCAAGCACGTGCCGGTCTACATCACCGAATCGATGGTCGGCCACAAGCTGGGCGAGTTCGCCCCGACCCGGACGTTCCGTTACCACGCCGGCCAGGAAAGGCAAGGCCGGCGATGAGCGAGACGGAGATGCCCCGATGAGCGAGCTTGCGAAGCGAATCAGTGCGGCAGGTCGGGGTATGTCCCCGGGGGGAGATGCCCGATGAGCGAGCTTGTGAAGCGAATCAGTGCGGCAGGTCGGGGTATGTCCCCGGGGGGAGATGCCCCGATGAGCGAGCTTGTGAAGCGAGTCAGTGCGGCGGGTATAGGCGCACCGTCATGGGGGGCGCCTAGATGACCGGTCTCAAGACCAACGAGCGGGAAGGCACCCGCGCCGTGCTGCGCCACGCCCGGGTTTCGGCCTACAAGGTGCGGGAGGTGCTCGACCTGGTGCGGGGCAAGCCCGTGCATGAGGCCGAGGACATCCTGCGGTTCTCCGAGCGCGACGCCGCCTTCACCGTCGGGAAGGTGCTGCACTCGGCGGTCGCCAATGCCCAGAACAACGATGAGCTGGAGCCAGAAGAGCTCTACGTTTCGGCTTGCTTCGCGGATGAGGGTACGACCATCAAGCGCTGGCGACCCCGGGCCCGGGGCCGGGCCACCCGGATCCGCAAGCGGACCAGCCACATAACCGTCATCGTCAGCCGCCTGCCGGACGAGGAGCTGCAGCGGCTGCAGCAGCATCGCCGGGCCGAGCAGCTCGCTCAACGGGCTCGCCGGGTGGCCGGGGCGCGCCGGGCCGAGGGCGACACGCGTAACCGGGCCGACCGGCGGCGGGGCGTTCCCATCGAGGAGGCCGAGTCGGCCGACGAGCATGCGGGCCACGATCACGAGGGCCACGATCACGAGGGCCACGACGAGGCGGTCGAGGTCGAGGGGACGTCGGCAGAGGTCGCGGTCGAGCCGGAGTCGGATGAGTCACACGCCGTTTCCGAGGAGCCTGATGCCGCGGGATCCGAGGTGGGCAAGGCACCTGAAGCGGCGCCAGCAGATGAGCGAGAGGGCGAACAGTAGATGGGCCAGAAGGTAAACCCCTACGGGTTCCGCCTCGGTGTAACCACCGACTGGAAGTCCCGGTGGTTCAACGACCGGGACTACAAGGACTACCTCGTCGAGGACTGGAAGATCCGCGACTACCTGATGAGCCAGCTCGAGCGGGCCGCGGTCAGTCGCATCGAGATCGAGCGGACCCGCGACCGCCTGCGCATCGATGTGCACACCGCCCGTCCCGGGATCGTGATCGGCCGGCGCGGGGCGGAGGCCGACCGGCTGCGCACCAAGCTGGCCGAGATCACCAAGAACCCCAAGGTCCAGCTGAACATCCAGGAGATAAAGCAGCCCGAGCTCGACGCCGCGTTGATGGCCCAGGGGATCGCCGATCAGCTGACGGGCCGGGTCAGCTTCCGCCGTGCCATGAAGCGGACCGTGCAGACCGTGCAGAAGGCCGGGGCGCTCGGCATCCGGGTCCAGTGCGCCGGCCGGCTGGGAGGCGCGGAGATGTCCCGCCGGGAGTTCTACCGGGAGGGCCGGGTGCCCCTGCACACCCTCCGGGCCGACATCGACTACGGCTTCCGCGAGGCCCGCACCACCTACGGCCGCATCGGTGTGAAGGTCTGGATCTACAAGGGCGACATCCTGCCCTACAAGACCTCAGCGGAGGACAAGATCAGCCGCGAAGCGGCCATGGCAGTGGGGGAGACCTCCGGCCAGAGCCGGCCCCGGCGGGTCATCTCCGCCGGCGGCGGGCGCCGCCGCCCGGACCTGGGGGAGCCCGGTTCGACCGCCCCGGCAGCTGTGGCCGAGGTCGAAGCGCCCGAGTCGGTCGAGGAGGAGCGGCCCATCGTCCAGGTGGACCCCGAGCTGGAGCGGCTCCTCGCCGAGGAGGAAGACATCGAGCGCCGTACCCGGGGCGACCACCACGAGACTCCCCACTTCCCGAAGGACATCTGAGATGGCCTGTCAATCGCGCGGAATGGATCGATAACCATGTTGATGCCCCGCAAGGTAAAGCACCGCAAGGTTCAAAGAGGCCGCCTCACCGGCCAGGCCAAGGGTGGGACCACGGTCAACTTCGGCGACTACGGAATCCAGGCCCTCGAGCCGGGGTGGATCACCGCCCGCCAGATCGAGGCGGCCCGTATCGCCATGACCCGCCACGTCCGCCGCGGTGGGAAGGTGTGGATCCGGGTGTTCCCCGACAAGCCGGTCACCGCCAAGCCGGCCGAGACCCGCATGGGTTCGGGCAAGGGCAACCCGGAGTTCTGGGTGGCCGTGGTCAAGCCCGGACGGGTCCTGTTCGAGCTGGGCGGAGTTCATGAAACCCTGGCCCGCGCCGCGCTCGAGCGGGCCATCCAGAAGCTCCCCATCAAGGCCCGGGTGGTTGTACGCGCTCACCAGGAGGAGGTCGAGGTTTCGTGACCAAGGCCAATGAGCTGCGCGAGATGACCGATGTCGACTTGGACCAGCGCCTCCTCGAGGCTCGCTACGAGCTGTTCAACCTGCGCTTCCAGCTCGCCACCGGAAAACAAGACAATTCCGCCCGCCTGGGCCAGGTCCGCAGGGAAGTGGCCCGCATTGCCACCATCCTGCGGGAGCGGGAGATCGACGCCGCCGAGGCAAGTGAGGTGACCGGCTGATGGCCGAAGAGACCGCCGGAACCAACGACACCCGCCCCAACCCCCGTAAGGTCCGGGAGGGTCTGGTCGTATCGGTGAAGATGGACAAGACCGCGGTCGTCGCGGTCATCGACCGGGTCCGCCACGCCCGCTACGCCAAGACGGTGCAGCGGACCAAGCGGCTCTACGCCCACAACACCGACGCCGAGCTCAAGCCCGGCGACCGGGTCCAGGTGGTGGAGACCCGTCCCTTGTCCAAGCTCAAGCGGTGGCGCGTCACCGAGGTCCTGGAGCGAGCGAAATGATCCAGCAAGAGAGCCGCCTGCGGGTGGCGGACAACTCGGGCGCCAAGGAGGTGCTCTGCATCAAGGTGCTGGGCGGCTCCCGCCGGCGCTACGCCTCGATCGGCGACGTCTTCGTCGCCACGGTGAAAGACGCCATCCCGGGCGCCAACGTGAAGAAGGGCGACGTCGTCAAGTGCGTCGTCGTGCGCACCAAGAAGGAGAAGCGCCGTCCCGACGGCAGCTACATCCGCTTCGACGAGAACGCCGCCGTTCTCATCAACGATCAACAGCAGCCCCGCGGCACCCGCATCTTCGGCCCGGTGGGGCGCGAGCTGCGTGACAAGCGCTTCATGCGGATCATCTCTCTGGCTCCGGAGGTGTTGTGATCGTGGACCGGCTCCGCAAGGGTGACGAGGTGGAGGTCCTCACCGGCAAGGACCGCTCCAAGCGCGGGACGATCATGAAGGTCCTGCCCAAGGAAGGCAAGGTCATCGTCGAGGGCGTCAACGTGGCCAAGAAGCACCAGCGCCAGACCAAGGCCCGGGTCAAGGGCGGCATCATCGACAAGGACATGCCGGTCAGTTCGTCCTCGGTGGCGTTGGTGTGCCCGAAGGACGGCGCGGTACGCATCGGCTTCGAGTTCAAGACCGAGGGAGACCGCCGCACCAAGGTCCGGGTGTGCCGCGTGTGCGGGAGGGAGCTGTAGATGGCCAACGCAACCGTGGAGCGGCCCCGTCTGAAGAGCCGCTACGACAGCGAGATCCGGCCCCAGCTCAAGGAAACCCTCGCGCTGCCCAACATCATGCTGGTCCCACGCATGGAGAAGATCGTCATCAACATGGGCGTCGGCCGGGCCACCCAGCAGCAGTCGCTGCTCGAGGGCGCGGTCCGCGACCTCACCGCGATCACCGGCCAGAAGCCGTTCGTCACCCGGGCCAAGAAGTCGATCGCCGGCTTCAAGTTGCGTGAAGGCAACGCCATCGGCGCCAAGGTGACCCTGCGCGGTGACCGGATGTGGGAGTTCCTGGACCGGCTCATCAGCCTGGCCATCCCCCGTATCCGCGACTTTCGGGGCCTGTCGCCCCGGGGCTTCGACGGCCGGGGCAACTACACCTTCGGAGTCACCGAGCAGCTGATCTTCCCCGAGATCGACTACGACAAGGTCGACGTGTCCCGAGGAATGGACATCACCATTGTCACAACCGCTCGTAGTAACGCCGAGGGCCGGGCTCTGCTCGACGCCTTCGGTTTCCCGTTCCGCCGCGATGGCAGCAACCAGTAGAGAAGGCACCAATAGATGGCCAAGAAAGCTCTGATCATCAAGGCCCAGCGCAAGCCGAAGTTCAAGGTCCGGGCCTACACCCGGTGCCGCCGCTGCGGCCGGCCCCACTCGGTGTTCCGGAAGTTCGGCATGTGCCGCATCTGCCTGCGCGAGCTGGTCCATGCCGGCGAGGTACCCGGTGTGACGAAGGCCAGCTGGTGAGGGAGGTGCGTTAAACGTGAGCGAGTTTAGGAGCGAACCGATGCGCACGGATCGAGGCAGCGCCCGCAGGGCGGTGATTCTGTGAGCGAGTTTAGGAGCGAACCGATGCGCACGGATCGAGGCAGCGCCCGCAGGGCGGTGATTCGATGACGATGACCGACCCGATCGCCGACATGCTGACGAGGATCCGAAACGCCAATGTGGCTATGCACGACACGGTGCGCATGCCGTCGTCCAAGCTCAAGGAGTCCCTGGCCGCGGTGCTCGTCAAGGAGGGCTATATCGAGGACTTCGGTGTGTCCGACTCGACCGGCCGCCCCGGACGGACCCTCGAGATCACGATGAAATACAGCAAGGACCGCACCCGGACGATCTCCGGGGTGCGCCGGGTGTCGAAGCCCGGCCTGCGGGTCTACACCGCGGCCGACAAGCTGCCCCGGGTCCTCGGCGGCCTCGGGGTGGCGGTACTGTCCACCAGCCAGGGCCTGATGACCGACCGCGAGGCGCGCCAGCGCCGGGTGGGCGGCGAGGTCCTCTGCTACGTGTGGTGATTAGAGGAAAAAGGTAAGCCATGTCGCGAATAGGACGCTCTCCCATCGCTGTCCCCTCCGGGGTAGAGGTAACGATCGCCGATCGCCAGGTCACCGTCAAAGGACCGGGCGGGACCCTGTCGCGGGCCGTGCCCGGTGAGATCACCGTCCGCCAAGAAGACTCCACCCTGCTGGTGGAGCGCCCCGACGACGAGCGCCAGAACCGGGCCCTGCATGGGCTCACCCGCAGCCTGGTCAACAACATGGTGGTCGGTGTGACCGCCGGCTTCACCAAGGAGCTGGAGATCGTAGGCGTCGGCTATCGCGCCACGGCCCGGGGTCCCGAGCAGATCGAGCTGGCCCTCGGCTTCAGCCATCCGGTCGTCGTAGATGCGCCCCGTGGCGTCACCTTCGAAGTGCCCCAACCCACCAGGATCGCGGTGAAGGGCATCGACAAGGAGCTGGTGGGCCAGGTGGCCGCCAATATCCGCAAGATCCGCAAGCCCGAGCCCTACAAGGGCAAGGGCGTGCGCTACGCCGGCGAGCGGGTCATCCGCAAGGCCGGAAAGGCCGCGAAGTGAGCGAACTTGTGAGCGAACCAATGGACGCAGGGCGGTTCGCCGTCCGGAGGATGGTGAACCGGTGAGTGTGTCTACGAAGGACAAGCAGGTGGGCCGGGCCCGGCGCCACTACAGGGTGCGCAAGAAGGTGGCTGGTACCGCCGAGCGGCCCCGCCTGGCGGTGTTCCGGTCGAATAAGCACATCTCCGCCCAGGTCATCGACGACCGGTCCGGGCGCACCCTCGCGGCCGCCTCCTCGGTGGAGAAGTCGGTGCGCGATGCCGGTGCCACCGGCAACAAGACCGCCGCAGGTGCAGTCGGGCGCTTGGTTGCCCAGCGGGCCAAGTCCGCCGGGGTCAGCCGGGTCGTGTTCGACCGGGGCGGCTTTCAATATCACGGCCGGGTGGCCGCCGTAGCCGAAGCGGCCCGCCAGGCCGGACTGGAGTTCTAGAAGCTATGCCCGATCAACAGTACGAAGATCGCACCATCAAGGTGAACCGGGTCGCCAAGGTCGTCAAGGGCGGCCGGCGGTTCTCCTTCGCTGCTCTCATGGTCATCGGCGATGGCCGCGGCAGTGTGGGCCTGGGCTATGGCAAGGCCAAGGAGGCCGGACTGGCCGTTCAGAAAGGCATCGAGGAGGCCAAGAAGAACCTCTTCAGCGTGCCGCTGGCCGGCAGTACCATCACCCACCCCGTGCTGGGTGAGGCGGGCGCCGGCCGGGTGCTCCTCAAGCCGGCTGCCCCTGGTACCGGGGTCATCGCGGGTGGGGCGGCCCGGGCCATCCTCGAGATGGCCGGCATCCACGACATCCTGGCCAAGTCGCTCGGCTCGTCCAACAGCATCAACGTGGCCCAGGCGACCGTAGCCGGGCTGCGGGCCTTGAAGCGCCCCGACGAGGTCGCCCAGCTGCGAGGCAAGTCGCCTGAGGAAGTCGTCCCCGCCGGAGTGTGGCGGGCCTACCGCGACACCCAGCGCGGCCCCCACGTACCCGAAGAGGTGGCGTGATGGCCCTGGTCGTGAAGCAGGTCAAGTCGTCCATCGGGACCAAGCCCAAGCATCGCGGCACCCTGCGCGCCCTGGGCCTGCACGGGATCGGCACCACCAACACCTTGCCGGACCGCCCGGAGATCCGGGGGATGATCGCCCGAGTGCCTCACCTGATCGAAGTCGAGCATTCCCAGGGGTCCGAACATGAAAGTTCATGATCTGAAGCCGGCGCCCGGCTCCACCCGGGAGCGTCGCCGGGTCGGCCGCGGCATCGCCGGCAAGGGCGGCAAGACCGCCGGCCGCGGTACCAAGGGCCAGGGAGCCCGGGACAACGTCAAGCCTGGTTTCGAGGGCGGTCAGCTGCCCCTCACGCAGCGGATCCCCAAGCTGAAAGGGTTCAAGAACCCCTTCCGAGTGGAGTACAACGTCATCAACCTCGATACCCTCGAGTCCTTCGAGGGAGACGTGGTCGACCCCGACACCCTCCGGGAGAAGGGCCTCGTGCACAAGCACGGCCTGGTCAAGGTCCTCGGCCGGGGTGAGCTCACCCGTAAGCTGTCCGTGTCCGCCCACGCCTTCTCCAAGTCGGCCGCCGCCGCCATCGAGGCGGCCGGAGGACGGACCGAGGTGCTCCCGCCCCCCTTCGGGCACGGCCGACCGCCGGCCAAGGGAAACGCTCTGACCAACCGCTGAGCACCGGCCGCTGACCATCGACGGCTGACTGGGCCCCTGAACGACAGGACGAAGTCTGGCCGAGGCATATAGCCTTAGGGGTCCGCGGCCCGGGCAGAGAGGATGTCATGCGCAGCACGTTCACGAACCTGGCGAACATGTTCCGGGTGCCGGACCTTCGCAACAAGGTTCTGTTCACTCTGCTCGTCATCGTTTTGTACCGGCTGGGCTCGAACATCCCCTGCCCAGGTGTCGACTTCAAGGCGGTCCAGTCGCTCGAGGCCACCTCCAAGCACGCCGGAGTGGTCGGGTTCCTGGCCCTCTTCTCGGGCGGGGCTTTGACCAAGTTCGCGGTGTTCGGGCTCGGGATCATGCCTTACATCACCAGCTCGATCATCATCCAGCTGATGATCGTGGTGATCCCCAAGTTCGAGCAGTGGCGTGAGGAAGGCGCGGTCGGCCAGAAGAAGCTCACCCAGGTCACCCGTTACCTGACCATCGCCCTGGCCATCATGCAGTCCACCGGGCTGGCCTACGTCTTCCACAACGGTGGGGGTGGCTTCTTCGGGGGCACCTCGCTGAACATCGACCTGATCCCGAAGTTCACCATCCCGCGGGTGTTGTTGATCGTGCTCACCATGACGGCCGGCACCGTGGTGGTGATGTGGCTGGGCGAGCTCATAACCCAGCGCGGCGTAGGACAGGGCATGTCGGTGCTGATCTTCACCAACGTGGTCGCCACCCTGCCGTCGGGCGGCAACTCGGTGCGCATCGAGGCCGGCTGGTTCAAGTTCGGGATCATCATCGCCCTCTCGCTGGCGTTGCTCGTCGCGATCGTGTTCATCGAGCAGGGACAGCGCCGGATCCCGGTCACCTTCGCCAAACGGGTCGTCGGCCGGCGCATGTACGGCGGCCAGAGCACCTACATCCCGATGAAGGTGAACACCGGTGGCGTGGTGCCGATCATCTTCGCCAGCTCGGTGCTGTACTTCCCGATCCTCATCTCGAACGTCTTGCCGACCCACGGCTGGGGCAAGACCGTGCAGAGCTGGATCTCCGGGCACCTGGCCCAACCGAGCAACGCCTGGTACATCGCGGCCTACGGCGTGCTCGTGCTGCTCTTCGCCTTCTTCTACGCCGGCATCACCTTCGACCCCCACCAGCAGGCCGATGTGATCCGCCGCCAAGGCGGCTACATCCCCGGCATCAGGCCAGGGCCGCCCACCGAGCGCCACCTGGCGACCATCCTCAACCGCATCACCGTGGTGGGTGCCACGTGGCTGGCTGCGATCGCGCTGCTGCCGTCGATCATGCTCTCGCTCTGGCACGTGAAGAACTATCCCTTTG
>JAFAWZ010000106.1 GCA_019241495.1 Acidimicrobiales bacterium
CCGCATCAGGTCCATGGGGTAGGGCCGGCCGATCACCCCGGTGCTGGCGATCAGGACCTCCGAGGCTTCGAGCGAGGTGGCCGCGGCGACCAGCTCGGTGACCTCCTCGGCGTCGCGCCCGCCTCGCGGTCCGTTGGCCACGTTGGCGTTCTTGGCCACCACGACCACGGCGCGGGCTCGGCCTGTCGCCAGCCGGGCCCGGCTCAAGGTCACGCTCGGCCCGGAGAACCGGCTCTTGGTGAACACCCCGGCGCTGGTGCACGGGCGGGTGGAGATCACCACAGCCAGATCGTCGCCATCCGGGCGCAGCCCCAGCTCGCAGGTATGGGCCTTGAACCCGTTGGGCAGGGGAACAGAAGACACCCGGAGATCTTTCCAGACCTACAGGGTGCGGGAACTACTACTCGGGTGACGGTGAGGGCCCTGGACCGGAGTTCCAGGCCATTGGTCTAGGCCGTAGGCGCTCTGGGCCGTAGCTCCAGGCTGTTGCTTCAGACCGTCAGGCCAGGCTCTCGGTCTCCATCTGCTCTAGACAACGGCGGATCTCCGACGCCCGGAAACGGCGATGCCCGCCCAGAGTCCGGATGGCGGTGATCTTGCCGGCCCGAGCCCAGCGAGTCACCGTCTTGGGGTTGACCCGGAAGAGGGCGGCTACTTCGGCCGGGGTGAGGAGTGCATCAGGGCTGGTCTCATCTGCCATTGTGTCTTCGTTTCCCTCTATCTGTCCGATTTAGGCAACTAACGTACGGGTAGGATGGCTTGCCGTACATGGTCCGCCTGGACCATTTCCGGGACACAAACCGGACTAGTCATATGTTTCTGGCTCTTCAGTGCCTGCGACCGGATTGAGTAAACGAAAAGGAGACGGCGGCATCTCGTCCTGATCGAATTGCCAAGTGCCGCCAAGCAGCGTTCTGACATGGCAGTGATGCCGCCGCCTCCTCTTCGTCCAAGCAGTCCGGTCGCAGGCGCTCAGGCGCGGATACGGACCTGGCGCCGGCCGGGGATCAAGCGGCCCACCACCGAAGCGCTGTGACCGGCGCGAGACAACGAGGCCAGAGCCTCGTCCACCGCCGAGGGCGGGACCACAACGACCATGCCGATGCCGAGATTGAACACCCGAGCCATCTCCTCGTCCTCCACCGCCGCCGCGGTCTGGATCTCGCTGAAGATACGAGGAGTGGCCCAACTGGAACGGTCGAGGTCGGCGTCGAGGTCGGCACCGAGAACTCGGGGAAGGTTCCCGGGTAGCCCGCCGCCGGTTATGTGAGCGACCGCGTGCACCGGCACGCCTACATGGAGCAGGCCCAAGACGGCGGGGGTATATATCACCGAGGGCCTCAAGAGCTCGTCGGCCAGGGTCGTCTCGGCCCCTGACCAGGCGGGTTGGTCGAGCCGGCGACCATCTCGATCGAGAAGGGCTCGGCGGGCGAGGGAATAACCGTTCGACCGCAAGCCGGGCGACGGCAGCCCGAGGATCACATCCCCCTCCCTGGTCAGCGACGGCCCGTCGATGATCTGGTCGCGCTCGACAATTCCCACGGCAAATCCGGCGAGGTCCACCTCCCCCGGTTGGAGCAGGCCGGGGTGCTCGGCCAGCTCACCTCCCACGATGGCGCATCCGGCTTGGCGGCAACCGTCGGCGATGCCCGTCATGAGGGCCCGGACCTGGGCCGGATCGACCCGGCCGAGCAGCTGGTAGTCGAGGAAGAACAACGGTCGGGCCCCGCAACAGACCAGGTCGTCCACGCACATGGCGACCAGATCGATGCCGACGGTCTCGAACCGGCCCGTCGCCATGGCCACAGCCATCTTGGTCCCGACCCCGTCTGTGCTCGAGACCAGCACGGGCCGGCGATACCCGGGCGGCACCTCGAACAACCCGCCGAAGCCCCCGATCCCACCGATCACCCCGGGCCGGTCCGCCGTCGACGCCACCAGCTCCCGCATCGCCTCGACAGCCCGGTCAGCGGCGTCGATGTCGACCCCAGCGGCGGCGTAGCTGAGCGGGGAGGAGGACTCGGTGCTCAACAGAATCCTCCCCGATGTCTATCAACACGAACGACCGGCATCTCTCTCCCGCGAGTTTTTGACAGCTCCTCAGGCAACCGGCGAAGCGGCCGGCGCCCGGCGCTCCATCCGCACCGACACCTCGCTCGGGTAGCTACCGGTCAGGCAGGCATCACAAAACCCGGCCCCTGGTGCTCCGGTCGCTTTCTTCAGGGCGTCCAAGGTGAGGTAGGCCAGGCTGTCTGCCCCGAGGTACTCCTCGATCTCGCTAACCGTGAGGTCAGCGGCAATCAGCTCCGCCCGCGTGCCGGTGTCCAGGCCGTAATAGCAGGGCCAGCGATAGGGGGGCGAGGAGATGCGCAGGTGGACCTCCTTGGCCCCCGCCTCACGCAGCATCTTGACGACCGCTCGGGGCGTGGTGCCGCGGACGATGGAGTCATCGACCACGACCAAGCGCTGGCCCTCTATGGTCTCGCGTAGCGGGTTCAGCTTGCGGCGCACTCCTTGGGCCCGCTGGGCCTGGTCGGGCACGATGAAGGTCCGCCCGATGTAGCGGTTCTTGACCAGGCCGTGGCCGTAACGAATGCCGCTGCGCCGGGCGTAGCCCTCGGCCGCCGGTATCCCCGAGTCGGGCACCCCCATCACCATGTCGGCCTCCACCGGAGCCTGCTCGGCCAACAGCTCGCCCATGCGAATACGAGCCGAGTGCAGCTCCTGGCCGTAGAGGCGGCTGTCGGGCCGGGCCAGGTATACGAACTCGAACAGGCACAGCTTTGGATCTATGCGCTCCGCCGGCCAGGGCGCCTCGCTGACCGGGCCTTCGCTGTCGATGATCAGAAGCTCGCCGGGATCAACCTCTCGCACCAAGTGCGCCCCGACAATGTCGAGCGCCGGGGTCTCCGACGCCACCACCCAGCCCTGGTCCAGCTTGCCCAGGCAGAGGGGCCGGTAGCCGTTCGGGTCGCGCACTCCGATGAGTCTGCCGTGATCCACCAAGACCAGGGAGAAGGCCCCCTCCAGGGTGGGTAGCACGTGATTCAAGGCATCGACGAGGTCGTGAGTCGGGTTCGAGTCCAGGTGGCGCACGACCAACTCGGCGATAACGTCGCTGTCACTCGTAGCCGTGCCGGGAAGCATCCCCGCCTCTGCGGCCAGCACCTCTGTATTGGTCAGATTCCCGTTGTGTCCCAACGCGAATTCGATCGGCTGGGCCCGATCCGGGTTCTTCGAGGTCATCCGGTACACCGGCTGGGCGTTGTGCCAGCTGGAGGAGCCAGTCGTGGAATAGCGGGTATGGGCAATAGCGATATGACCGGGGAGGGCGGCCAGCTTGTACTCGTTGAACACGTTCGCGACCAGGCCCATGTCCTTGACCACCACGACGGCCTGGCCGTCGCTGGTCGCCATCCCGGCCGACTCCTGGCCCCGGTGCTGAAGGGCGTAGATGCCGTCGTAGGCGAGATGGGACACCTCGGTGCCGGGCACGAACGCACCGAAGACACCGCAGGCTTCTCGCGGCGAGCTGTGCATGACCTCGTCGACGGCCGCCTCTTGGGCGGTCACCTCGTCTTTCACCTCTTGGGGGCGGGGGGATTCGAGCACGTAGCCCATTCTCTCATGCCGGTGCGACATTCCGGGAGTTCGAGCACCTCTGGCGCTATTGGCCGGTCAGGGCCAGGGCCCGGGGCAGTGCTCCCCTCCAAGCTCTTGTGGCGTCCTCCAATCCCAGCTCCAGGCGTCCGGCTATCACCATGTCCCGGCCCCCCGCCTGGCCGAGCACCTCGGCGCGGAGCTCGACCTGCTGGGCCCTCGCCACCAGGGCCGGCACCCGGTCGCTAACCACGCTGAGCAGGACCCTCGACGGGCCTTCGGCGAAGATCGAGTACCCGACCGGAGCGTCGACGGTGAATCCGGCGCCGCCGGAAACCGCCATCTCGGCCAGGGCCAAAGCCAGGCCCCCGTCGGAGACGTCGTGGACGCCTTCGACGGCGCCTTCCCCCACCAGGTCGGCCACCAGCGTCAAGAGTCGTTGATGGGCGGGGTAATCGATAGCGGGCAGCGTCCCCCCGGTATGACCGTGGATCTCCTTGGCCCATTTGGAGCCCGACAGGCTGGTGTCGCCATCAGGCGGCCCGACGACGACGATGGTGTTGCCGGCGACCAGCTGGGCGCCCGGCGGCCGGCCGCGAAGGTGATCGACCAGCCCGAGCGTGGCGACGACCGGGGTCGGATCGATGTCGCGCCCGCGGCTCTCGTTGTAGAGGCTGACATTGCCTCCGATGACCGGAATGGCAAGGGCCCGGCACGCCTCGGCCATCCCGTCTATGGCCTCCGAGAGCTGCCACATGGTTTCGGGATGCTCGGGATTGCCGAAGTTCAAGCAGTTGACCAGCGCGATCGGGACAGCCCCTACGCAAGCCACGTTGAGGGCGGACTCGGCGACCACCAGCGCGGTCCCGAGACGGGGGTCGAGCGCGCACCACCTGGAGTTCCCGTCGGTGGACAGGGCGATGGCCTTGGGGCATGGCCCGGGCGGAACACCGGGACCGGCCAACCGCAACAACGCGGCATCCCCACCGGGAGCGACGACCGTATTGAGGAACAGCTGGTGGTCGTACTGGCGGTACACCCATGCCGGGTCGCTCAGCATGCCGAGCACGTGGTCAGCGGCCTCCCGCGGCGCCGGGTCGGGCAGGCGGGAGGCGCCGTCGGCCCGGCGCACCGCCAGATCGGCGGGGACCCGAATGGGCCGCTCGTACACCGGCGCGTCCTCATGAAGCGTGCTGGCTGGCACGTCGGCGAGTACGGGACCGTCCCACCCGTCGAGGATCCGAAGCCGGCCACCACCGGTCACCCGGCCGACGACGGCCGCGCGCACCTCCCAGCGCTCGCAGACCTCCATCGCCCGAGGCAGGGACCCCGGCGTGACGATGGCGAGCATCCGTTCCTGGCTCTCGCTGGTCATCACCTCCCATGGCTCCATGCCCGGCTCCCGCCGGGGAACAGCCGCGACATTGACATCCATACCGACCCCACCTCGGGAGGCCGTCTCGCTCGTGGCGCACGTGAGACCAGCACCCCCGAGATCCTGGATTCCGACGACCAAGGATTCGTCGAGAAGTTGGAGACACGCTTCTATCAAGCGTTTCTCTTCGTAGGGATCACCAACTTGCACATTTGGGCGTTTAGCGGCTTCAGTGTCAGCATCGTCGGAAAAACCAGCTGAGGCCAGGACACTGACACCTCCTATTCCGTCCCGGCCGGTGGTGCTGCCCAATAAAACAGCCAGGTTTCCTTCCCCCGACGCTCGACCCAAAACCAGCCGGTCCTTCGGCAGCACGCCGCAACAAAGAACGTTCACAAGCGGATTGTCCCCGTAACACTCGTCGAAGACGATCTCTCCCCCCACGGTTGGAACACCGACCGAGTTGCCGTATCCGGAAATTCCAGAGATCACGCCCGTCGCTATCCACCTGGATCTGGGATCGGCAGGATCCCCAAAGCGCAACGGGTCCATGAGGGCGATGGGCCGGGCACCCATCGTGAATATGTCGCGGAGTATCCCGCCCACACCTGTCGCGGCACCCTGATAGGGCTCGATAGCAGACGGGTGGTTGTGGCTCTCGATACGCAGCGCGACAGCAAGGCCGTCGCCTGCATCCACGACCCCGGCGTTCTCCCCTGGGCCAACGAGGACCCGCTCACCTTCGGTCGGCAGTCGCTTCAAATGCACTCGGCTCGACTTATACGAGCAGTGCTCGCTCCACATCACGGCGTACATAGCCAACTCGAGATGGTTGGGCGGGCGCCCGAGGAGGGATTCGATGGAGTCCGCCTCATCATCAGTAAGACCGAGCGCCCGGTGGATGTGGCCTTGCATGATTAGACCCTACTTGGCCCCGAGGACTTAGGAGCAGCCGGGCAAGCGTCCGCCGCCTCCTCTTCGTTTTACTCAATCCTGCGGCGGGCACTAATCAATGATGTGCACATTGGTGGGAAAGTATGAAATACTCGTTCCTATGCCAGCAAAAGCCGTTGCAAAGGGGGCCAAGGCCTCCAAGTCTTCCATGTCGGTTGAACACAAACGCGCCCTCGCGGTTGGCAGAGAAGAGAGCCGTGCGGTGAGGCGCTATTTGGAAGCTCTCGAGGCCCACAAACCGAAGCGGGGTCGCAAGCGCACGAGCGAAGGAATAGAATCGCGCCTGCGCCAGATCGACGACCGCCTGGCAAGTGCCGATCCGCTGACGCGAGTTCACCTCGTTCAGGAGCGGTTGAATCTGCAAAACGAGTTGGCGGCCAAGGAGGAAGCGGTCGACCTCGGTGCCCTCGAGGACGAGTTCGTGCAGGCGGCGAAAGGCTACGGCGAAAGAAAAGGGATCAGTTATGCGGCCTGGCGGGCCGCCGGGGTTGACGCCAACGTTTTGCGCCGGGCTGGGGTCCCCCGCACCCGTATCTGAGTCTCGGGGAGCACGGCCCCGGAAGGGATATCAAGAATTGGCTGTGGTGGTGCCGGCGTCAGCCGGCACCACCACTGCCTCCGCGACCGACAGCAGCGCCCGAAGAAGGACGGCGCCGTCCTCTGATCCGAGCAGCGGGTCGACGGCCCTTTCAGGGTGGGGCATGAGACCTACCACATTGCCCGCGGGGTTGGAGATACCGGCGATGTCACCTACCGACCCGTTGGGGTTGTCCACGTAGCGCAGCACGACCCGCCCCTCGCCGACCAGCTCGTCGAGCGTTCGCTGATCGCACGTGTAGTTGCCCTCGAAGTGGTTGATGGGGACGCGCAGCCTCGTCCCGGGCGAGATCCCAGACGTGAGCACGCTCTGGTCGCTGGCGACTTCTATCTCGACGGTCTGGCAGAGGAAGGTGAGGCCGCGATTCTTCTGCAGGGCGCCGGGCAACAGGTGGGCTTCGGTGAGGACCTGGAAGCCGTTGCATATCCCCACCACGGGGCCCCCGTCCCGGGCGAATGCCTCCACCGCCGTCATGATCGGTGAGAACCGAGCGATCGCACCGGGACGTAGGTAGTCGCCGTGGGCAAAGCCGCCTGGGAGGATGATGGCGTCTACGCCGCTGGCCGACCGGTCACCGTGCCAGAGGATCTCGGCCTGCCCCCCCAGCTTCTCGACCGCTTCGACCGCGTCGTGCTCGCAATTCGAGCCGGGAAACAGGACGACGCCAATGCGAGCCGTCATCTGTCGGCCGGGGCGGCGGGTTCGAGGCTTATGGCGGCGTCCTCGATCACCGGATTGGTGAGGAACCGCTGGCAGAGATCCGCGACCCGCTTGCGCGCCTCGTCCTCGTTCGCGGCCTCCACGTGGAGACGGAAGGCCTTGCCGGCCCGAACGTTGGAGATGCGGTCGAAACCCAGAGCAGCCAGAGCCTTCTCGATGGTGGCACCCTGAGGATCGGCGATCCCGGGGCGCAGGGTCACCTCGACCAGGGCCTCGAACCGTGTCACCCGCCAACCTTACCTACGCCGCCGCCGGCCTACGATGCCCGGCCCCGAGGCCCGACGCCGGGCCAGTCGGCGAAGCGGCGGCCGGTGAGGCGCTCGTAGGCCTCCACGTACCGGGT
Source organism: Acidimicrobiales bacterium (assembly GCA_019241495.1). Lineage (GTDB taxonomy): Bacteria > Actinomycetota > Acidimicrobiia > Acidimicrobiales > Palsa-688 > JAFAWZ01. Next base: position 7,591 of record JAFAWZ010000106.1, read on the forward strand.
GCGGGTCGCCACGACCACGTCGGGAGGCAGCGTCGGAGGCGGCGGGGTCTTGTCCCAACCGGTTCCTTCCAGCCAGTCGCGCAAGGGCTGCTTGTCGAACGACGGCGGGGTGGAACCCGCCTCCCACCCGTCGGCCGGCCAGAACCGCGACGAGTCAGGGGTCAGGACCTCGTCGCAGATACACAGGCGCCCGTCGATGACCCCCAGCTCGAACTTGGTGTCCGCGATGATGATGCCTCGCGCCGCGGCCAGGTCTGCGGCCCGCTGGTAGGCGGCGAGGGAGATGCGCCGGGCCTCGGTCGCGAGCGCCTCGCCGGCCAGCGAGGCGGCCGCTTCGAACGAGATGTTCTCGTCGTGGCCGGTGTCGGCCTTGGTAGAGGGTGTGAACACAGGCTCGGGAAGCTGCTCGGACTGGCGCAAACCTTGGGGCAGGGGCTGGCCGTGCATGGTGCCGGTCTTCTGGTACTCGGCCCAGGCGCTGCCTGACAAGTACCCGCGGACGATGCACTCGATGGGCAGCATGGACGCCTTGCGCACGACCATGACCCGGCCTTCGAGATAGGGGGCGTCGCCCGCTGCCACGGGCACCTCCAAAGAGACGAGATGGTTGGTCGCCACATCAGCCAACTGCTCCAACCAGAACGCGGTCAGGGCGGTCAGCACCCGGCCCTTGTCTGGGATGGGCTCGGCCATGACGACGTCGAATGCCGACATCCGGTCGGAGGTGACGAAGAGCAGGTGCTTGTCGTCGAGCTCGTAGATGTCACGGACCTTGCCCGAGGCGATGTGGGGGAGAGGGAGCTCACGGTCGGTCACTTGGCCCACTCCCCGCGGTAGTCGGCCAGGCGCTTGGCCAGGCCGTCGTCGGTGACAGCGAGTATCTCGATGGCCAGGAGGGCGGCGTTGAGAGCGCCGTCGACCGCCACGGTCGCGACCGGGATACCCCTCGGCATCTGAACCGTCGAGTACAACGCGTCGACTCCCCCGATGGCACCACCGGAGAGCGGAACCCCGATCACGGGAAGGGTCGTCTGGGCCGAGACCGCACCGGCCAGGTGGGCGGCCATACCGGCGCCGCAAATGATCACCCCATAACCCTGCCCACGAGCTGAGGCGGCAAAGGCCGAGACCTTCGCAGGCGTCCGGTGCGCCGACATCACGTGCTCGGATGCCTCCACCCCGAACGACTGAAGCGTCTCGACTGCGGGCGCCATCTTGGGCTGGTCGTTCGCCGAGCCCATGAGGACTGCCACCTTCTTCACCTGGTCACCCTTCACCTTGCTACCTCACGTTTCCTCGAGCTCACGTTTCCTCGGGCGAGACGTTCTGCCGGACGACTACCCGTCCCGTTCGAAATCCAAGCCGGCGACTCTAGGCCGCTGGTCACAGGGCCGACGCCACCGCCGCAATGTCCGAGCGGTAGGTCAAGCCCCGCCACGCGATAGCCGGCACGGCGTCATATACCCGGTGCCGAGCTGCTTCGAGCGTGGGGCCCAGCCCAGTCAAGGCCACGACCCGCCCACCTGCCGTGACCAACCCGTCACCGCTCGGAGCTGGCCCGACCCCGGCGGAGTACACCTCGACGAGCCGGGCGGCATCGGCCAGCCCGGCGATCGGGTCCCCCGTCTCGGGAGTCAACGGGTAACCGGGCGCGGCCAGGACCACACACACCGCGGCCTGCGCGCTGAACTGCGGTGGATCCACTTCGTCGAGCCGACCCGCGGCGGCCGCCGCCAGCACCCCGGCCACGTCGCCCTCCCAACGTGGGAGCACGACCTCGGTCTCGGGATCACCGAAGCGGACGTTGAACTCGAGGACGCTCGCTCCACCCGGGGCCATGATGAGCCCGGCGTAGAGAACCCCGCGGAAGTCGATGCCCCTATTCTGCAAGGCTTCCAAAGTTGGGCAGATCGCCTTGTCGATCACTTGATCTACCAGCTCCCGGTCAGCTCCCGGAACGGGCGAGAACGCCCCCATCCCGCCGGTGTTCGGGCCCATGTCGCCGTCGCCGGCTCGTTTGAAGTCCTGGGCCGCGGCCAGGGGAACCGCCCGACGCCCGTCGCACAGGGCCATCACGGACAGCTCCGGCCCAGTCAACCCCTGTTCGATGACGATGCGCCGGCCGGCGTCTCCGAACGATCGTCCCGACAGCTTGGCCCGCACGTCGGCCTCCGCTTCGCTCAGGTCGTCTGTGACCAGAACTCCCTTGCCCGCGGCAAGCCCGTCTGTCTTGACCACCCAGGGAGCGGGAAGGGAGCGCAAGAACTCGATGGCTGGCTCCGCGGCGCTGAACGCCTGGTAGGGCGCCGTAGGTACCCCCGCCTCAGCCAGCACGGCCTTCATCCACGCCTTGGAGCCTTCGAGCCGAGCCCCGTCCGCTCCTGGACCGAGCACCAACCGGCCGGTGGCGGCCCGCAACCGGTCGGCCAACCCGTCCACGAGCGGGGCTTCGGGACCTATGACGAACAGGTCAGCATCGAGGGATTCCGGCGGGCCGGCCACGCAACGTACACCGAGTGCGCTCATGCCCGCGTTGCCGTCGCACACCACGACGTCGGCGGTGCGCGCTATCGCCACAGCCAAGGCGTGCTCGCGCCCGCCCGAGCCGACGACGCACACCCGCAACTTGGGAACCCGGCTCAACTACCGCCGGTCGAAGCGAAGCGGACGTATTGATCGCGGCCGGGACCGACACCCACCCGAGTGATGGGCACACCGGCCTGATCGGCCAAGAACTGGACGTACTCCTTGGCTGCTGGAGGGAGGTGGTGCAACTCCGTCGCCGCCGAGGTGTCCTCCTGCCAGCCCGGTAGCTCTTCATAGATCGGTATGGCATCGTGCAGGTCGCTCTGGTGGTAGGGCATATGGTCGAAGCGCCGACCCTGGCACTCGTAACCGACGCACACCTTCAGGGTCGGGAGACCGTCGAGCACGTCCAGCTTCGTGAGGGCGATCTCGGTCAGTGAGTTCAGCCGGGCCGCTTGGCGGACCATGACCGCGTCGAACCACCCGGTACGTCGGCGCCGACCAGTATTGGTCCCATACTCATGGCCGCGGTCGATCAACCGGTCCCCTACCTCGTCGAGCAGCTCGGTCGGGAACGGGCCGGATCCCACCCTTGTCACGTACGCCTTGGCGATGCCGAGAACCGAGGTGATGTCTCGGGGCCCGATGCCGGCTCCTACACAAGCCCCGCCCGCCACCGGGTTGGACGACGTAACGAAGGGGTACGTCCCGTGATCGAGATCCAAGAAGGTGGCCTGGGCCCCTTCCAGCAGAACGGGCCGGTCGGCGGCCAGGGCCTCGTGGAGGACCGATACGGCATCACCGATGAACGGCTCCAGGCGGGGTGCCAGCTCGTCCAGATAACGCGCCGCGATGTCGGCTGCGGACAACGGCAGGCGGTTGTACACCTTGGCCAGGATGAGGTTCTTCTCCTTGAGGACGACATCGAGCTTCTGGCGGAAGATCTTGGCGTCGAGGAGATCCTGCACCCGGATGCCGACCCGGGCCGCCTTGTCCGCATAAGTGGGCCCGATACCCCGCTTCGTCGTACCCAGCTTGTTGCGTCCCAGGTGCCGCTCCGTCAAGGCGTCGAGCTCCTGGTGGTAGGGCATTATCAGGTGGGCGTTACCGGACAGGACCAGGCGCGAGCAGTCGACTCCCGACGC
>JAFAWZ010000171.1 GCA_019241495.1 Acidimicrobiales bacterium
AGCAACACTGAAAGGCCCAAAGCGCCACTCCCCGCGTCCGACTAATCCACGGCCTCCAACGAGCCATAGAACAACGACGTCAGCGGGCAACACACCCCATTTTCAAGCCTGAACAGGCCGCCCGCCAGGGCGACCTTGACTAGATCCGGAACTCAGGCTGATGGCGGCGGATCTCCCGCCGGGCGATGGTTCGCTTGTGAACCTCGTCGGGGCCGTCGGCGATCCGCAGGGCCCGCATGTGAGCGTACATGGACGCCAGCGGGAAGAACTGCGTCATACCCGCTGCGCCGTGTACCTGTATGGCCCGGTCGATGACCTTCAGAGCCATGTTCGGCACCGCCACCTTGATCCCCGCGATCTCGGTCGCCGCGGCCTTGTTCCCGGCCGTATCCATGAGGTGCGCAGTGCACAGGACGTACTCACGGGCCATGTCGATCTCGATCCGTGATTCGGCGATCCACTCCTGGATGACCCCTTTGTGAGCGAGGGAGGACCCGAAAGCCTGGCGCTCCACGGCCCGCACGACCATCAGCTCGAGCGCCCGTTCGGCCACGCCTATGGCCCTCATGCAATGGTGGATGCGGCCTGGTCCAAGACGGGCCTGGGCGATGGCGAACCCGCCCCCCTCCTCGCCGAGGAGATGATCGACCGGCACCCGCACGTCGCGGTAGATGATCTCGGGGTGGCCGCCGCGATCGGCATAACCGAACACGGTGGGCTCGACCCCGATCGAGATGCCTGGTGTGTCCATGGGCACAACCAGCATCGACTGCTGTAGGTGGACAGGCGCGTCGGGATTGGTCTTGCCCATGACGACCAGCACTTTGCAACGGGGCGAGGCCGCCCCCGAGCTGAACCACTTCCGCCCGTTCAGAACATACGACGCGCCGTCGCGCTCGATGCTGAGGCTCACATTGGTGGCATCAGATGAAGCCACGTCGGGTTCGGTCATCGAGAAGGCGCTGCGGATCTCGCCGTGCAGCAACGGCTTCAGCCACGCGTCCTTTACCGTCTCACTGCCGTAGCGGTGGAGGATCTCCATGTTGCCGGTATCGGGCGCCGAGCAGTTGAGCGCCTCCGATGAGAACGGCACCCGTCCGAGCATCTCCGATACCGGGGCGTAGTCCACGTTCGACAGCCGCGTTCCCGGCTGATCGGGGTCCAACTCGGGAAGGAACAGGTTCCACAGCCCCCGCTCGATGGCAGCCGCCCTCAATTTGTCCATGATCGGCGGGTAGCCGTCCTCCACCTGGCTCAACTCCTGGTAGAAGCGCTCCTCGTTCGGATATATGAAGGCCTCCATGAAGGCACGGACTTCGTTCTGGACCTCCAAGCCGCGGTCGCTGAACTGGTAAGGCATGCTCCTCCTTCGATATGAGCTTCCCGCCCACCCCGGACATCGAGGCTCGCGGCCCAGGGGCCTCGCGCCACCCAGTGGAGAACCTACCACGGGTATCCCGTATCCAGCAGGCCGAGAAGCTGTCGCAAAACCCGCGGGAAAGAGAATGCGACGGCTCGTCTTCAACAACTGGGCCGCGCTTGACGCCCTGACACCTCTTGACCCTGTCGCAGGCGAATAGCTACCCTCCGGGACAAATGACCCCGAGGGACCACAAACAACTTGGAGGACCGAAGGCCGAAGCGGTAGCAGCACCAAGGGAAAACTTGGTGGAGCCGTCCAAGCGGTTCGTGGACGGGGCCCCCACGGGAGCGTGACGTGACCCCGCCCACGCCAGATGGTCGCCGTCCGTCCTTTTGGGAGCGGGCGCCGCTCGAGCCGGGACGCCTGGCCATAGTCGATCCGGATGGCCAGGAGTGGACCTACGGGGCTTTGTGGCAAGCGGGCAATCAAGTCGCGAACGGCCTCCGAGCATTGGGCCTCGCACCCCAGGACCCGGTGGCTGTCATATTGCCGAATTCACATCAGGTGTACGAGGTGTTCAGCGCCGCGCTCCAGACCGGCCTGTACTACGTGCCGATCAACTTCCACCTCACGGGGCGAGAGATCGAGTACATACTCACCGACTCAGGAGCAAAGGCCATGATCGGCCATGCCCGCTACGCCGGCACCGTAGCCGAGGCCGCCGACTCGGCCGGGATCCCCGCCGAGCGGCGCCTCGGGATCGGCGGCATAGAAGGATTCCGCGACTACGACGAGTTCCGCGCCGCCTTTCCTGCTGAGCTCCCCTCCGACCGCTCCCCGGGTCAGCGGATGTACTACACATCGGGCACGACAGGCCGACCGAAGGGAGTACAGAAGGCCTTCCCGTCTGGCCAGGTCGACGCCGATGCAGTTGGGTTCAGCGAGTCGCTGTTCGGCTCCACTGGGCTTCGCTCCCAAGTCGGGGGAGTCCATCTCGTCGCTGGCCCTACTTACCATGCTGCCCCGCTCGGTTTCGGTCTCGGGGCCCTGCATCTGGGCCAGACCGTGGTGTTGATGGACAAATGGTCGCCCGAAGGAACCCTCGAGCGCATCGAGAAGTACAAGGTGACCAACACCCACATGGTCCCGACGATGTTCAATCGACTGCTCAAGATGGCGCCCGAGGAGCGGGGCCGATATGACCTTTCTTCTCTCGACAGCATCGCCCACGCAGCCGCACCCTGCCCCGTCGAGACGAAGCGTCAGATGCTGGAGTGGCTCGGACCGATCATCTCGGAGTACTACGCGTCATCCGAGGTAGGTGGCACCTTCATCGGGCCGGAGGAGTGGATGCGCAAACCCGGCTCGGTCGGTCGCCCGAGGCCAGGCGTCGAGCTGAAGATCCTGGACGAGACGGGCGAGGAGCAGCCGACCGGCACACCTGGATTGGTGTACTTCCTCATACAACAGCCGTTCACCTACCACAACGACCCGACCAAGACCGCGGCCACCCGGCTGGGGGATTTCGCGACTGTCGGCGACATCGGTTACCTCGACGAGGACGGCTACCTCTTTCTCTGCGACCGGGACTCCAATCTGGTCATAGTCGGCGGAGTCAACGTGTACCCGGCCGAGGCCGAGAACGAGCTCATCGATCATCCCTCCGTCCTCGATGTGGCCGTGATCGGCGTCCCCAATCCCGACACCGGTGAGGAGCTCAAAGCGGTCGTCGCGACCACACCGGGCACTCAAACCGGGCCAGAGCTGGCATCCGAGCTCATAGCTTGGTGCCAGTCCCGGCTGGCCAAGTACAAATGCCCCAGGAGCGTGGACTTCGTCGATGCCCTGCCCCGCTTGGACAATGGCAAGCTCTACAAAGAGAAGGTCCGGGCTTGGTATTGGGGCGAGGTCGGGCGCAATATATGAACGTCACCTTTGTAAGCGACCGCGCAATCTCGAGCGAAAGACCAGGAGAATGAAAACGAAGATCACCGAAATGCTGGGCATCGAGTTCCCGATCCTCGGGTTCACCCACTGCCGCGATGTGGCCGCCGCGGTGACCAACGCCGGCGGTATGGGGGTTCTCGGAGCTGGGAACGCGGCCCCCGAGGAACTCGAGTGGATGGAAGCCGAGATCGGGCCGGACCGGGTCTACGGACTCGATACCCTCATTCCCGCCAAATCCGACAATGTCGGCAATGGCTCACCCCGGGCGGTTCAGGATCTGCTCCCCGAGGAGCACAAAAAGTTCCTCACAGATCTCCTGGCCCGCTATGACGTCCCCCCGCTGCCCGAGGGCGACGGAGCCATGGGGCAGATGGGGAGCATGATGCTGTCGGACAACAGCACGAGGGCTGCGAACCTCATCGACATCGCAACCCACCACCCTCAGGTGAAGTTGGTGGCGAGCGCGCTCGGCCCCCCGCCCCGTTCGATGGTGGACGTGGCCCACGAGCACGGCATCCTCGTCGCCGCCCTCGTGGGCAACCGCCAGCACGCAGAGCGCCAAGTGGCGGCTGGCGTCGACGTCATCGTGGCCCAGGGCTACGAGGCAGGCGGCCACGTCGGTGAGATCGGCTCCATGGTGCTGATACCGGAGATCGTCGACACAGTCGCCCCCCTACCCGTGCTGGCGGCCGGCGGCATCGGGTCTGGTCGGCAGCTCGCCGCCGCCCTGGCCCTGGGGGCGCAGGGGGTGTGGTGTGGGTCGGTGTGGCTCACCACCGCTGAAGCCGAGACCCATCCGGTCGTCAAGCGCAAGTTCCTCGCCGCGTCGTCCAGCGACACTGTGCGGTCACGGGCCAGCACCGGAAAGCCGGCGCGCCAGCTTCGCTCGGCGTGGACCGACGAGTGGGAGAACCCCGCCAACCCGGCCCCACTCGGCATGCCGCTGCACACAGTGCTCACCAACGAAGCGCGCCAGCGGATACAACGGGCGGCGCACAAACAAGGCAGCGGAGCCGAGCAGCTCATCAACTATTTCGTCGGCCAGATCGTGGGTTCCATGAACCAAGAGAAGACCACCCGCCAGGTCGTTCTCGAGATGGTCGAAGAGTACATCGACGTCGCCCAGCAGTTCGTCGACATGATGTCCTCGAGCGAGGCCTGACCTGCAGCTGATCCCGGCCGACTCGGTCTGGTCGTGAACACCGACCTGCACTTTGCCACCGCGTGGGAAGCCGTGGCCCGCACGGTTCCAGACAAGCTCGCCGTCGTGCAGGGCTCGCGTCGGCTGGATTGGCGAGAGTTCGACGACCAGGCGGCCCGCCTGGCCGGGGCCTTGCGCGACCTCGGCGTGCAGCCCGGGTCGAAGGTCGCGCTCATGCTCTTCAACGATCCTGAGCACCTCGTGATCCAGCACGCCACGTTCAAAGTGCGTGGCGTGCCGGTCAACGTCAACTACCGATATCTCCACAACGAGCTCTGCTACCTCCTCCGCAACAGCGGCTCCGAGATCCTCTTCTTCGACTCTGCTCTCGAAGAGCGCGTCCGTTCGCTGCGCCAGGAGGTGCCCACACTTCGTCACCTGGTGGCCGTTCGGGCTGCCCCGTCCGACGGGGCGCTGTGCTACGCGGACCTGTTGGGCGCCTCACCCGAACCGCCGGCCGAGCGCTGCGGAGACGATCTTTACCTGATGTACACGGGCGGCACGACCGGGATGCCGAAGGGAGTCATGTACCCGATCGGCGAGTTCTGCGCCGCCCAGTACGCACGCGACCAGGAGCCCGACGCCAAGACCGTGACCAGGCTGGCCGACATCCCAGAGGCCGTGCTGGGCGACCACGCCCGGGCTCCTTGCGTCTCGATCCCGGCCTCGCCGCTCGTCCACGGCATGGGCATGTGGGCCGGGGCCATGCGTGCCCTCAACCGGGGCGGAACGGTCGTGCTGCTCGAAGGCCGATCGTTCGATGCAGACGAGTTGTGGAAGGCCGTCGAACGTGAACACGTAATGTCGATCGCGCTCGTCGGCGATCCGTTCGCCCGACCCATGCTCCGTGCCCTCGAAGAGGCCGAAGCCGCGGGCCGGCCCTACGACATCGCAAGCGTGAAGACGATCGTGTCGTCCGGGGTGGTCTTCAGCCGCGAGACCAAGGAAGGGCTCCTCGACCGCCTGGCACCCGGAGCCGAGATCCGTGACTCGCTCGGCTCGACGGAAGGCGGCGCCATGGGGACGACGAGGTCGACGCGCACGGCCATCGATCCCACCGGAAGCTTCCAGCTCCTCCCGGGCGCCAAGGTCCTCGACCAAGACGGTGCCCCAGTGGCTCCGGGATCGGGCGTGGCGGGCGCGGTGGCGGGACGGACCCTCGCATTTGGTTATTACGGGGACCCCGAGCTGAGCGCACGGACTTTCCAGGAGATCGACGGGGTCAGGTACGCCGTAGCCGGCGACTGGGCAACCATGGACGCCGACGGGTCGATGCGCCTGCTGGGGCGCGGTTCGCACTGCATCAACTCGCGAGGTGAGAAGGTGTACCCCCAGGAGGTGGAAGCGGAGATCAAGGCGTTCGAGGGAGTCGAGGACTGCCTGGTCGTGGGCGTACCCGACGAGCGGGGCGGCGAGCGCGTCGCAGCTCTCGTCGCGCTCGAGGCCGGTGCCCGGTTCGATCCCGACGCCCTGACCGGCTGGCTGCACGGTCGCATCTCGGGTTACAAGATCCCCCGGCAATTAAAGGTGGTCGAGCGGATCAGCCGAGCGGACAACGGCAAGGCGGACTACGCATGGGGCCGGGCCGCGCTCGGGGGCTCAGGATTGTAGAGTGGTCCGGGCAGGGGGATGGTTGGGATTGCGACGGACGGAGGGGAAGATGGACAAAGTGATGATCGTTTCAGCCGACGGCCACATCGGGGCGTCTATCGATGCGTACCGACCGTATGTCGAATCGAAGTACCTCGACGCATTTGATACTTGGAGCGAGCGGCACCAGGCGGCGACGGTAGAACGAGTGGCCCGCAAGATGGAAAAGCATCTCGTGCACCCGCCCATGCGCCCTTACCCCACGACCGAGCAGATAAGCGACCCGGCCACGAGGACCGCGATCCTCGACTCTGAAGGCGTCGCGGCTGAAGTCGTCTTTCCGGGTCCCGACTTCACCGACGAGCACACCGTGCCGTTCAAGGTGATCATCGGCGCCAATCCCGAGCGACAGGATCTCGAGCTGGAGGCGGCCGGCGACCGGGCCTACAACCGGTGGCTGGCCGACTACATCTACGCGACGAAACCGCGAACCATCGGCCTGGCCAACCTTTCCTGCTATGACATGGAGGCCGCAGTACGCGAGGTGGCGTGGGCCCGCTCCGCCGGATTCGGCGGCGTCCACGTCACCGAAGCCGACTCCCGTCTGCCTCACTACTGGGATGAGTACTACGAGCCACTGTGGAACGCATGTGTCGAGCATGCCCTTCCCGTCCACTTCCACGGTGGGACGGGCTACCCCGAGGACTTCCGCATGTGGCAGGGCGACCCGGGCGCCATCGCCCTGATGTGGTCGGAGGCGGCGTTCTGGGCGACCCGGCCGCTCAAGTTCTTGATCTGCGGAGGGGTGCTAGAGCGTCACCCGGAGTTGAAGGTGGTCATCACAGAGACGACCAACGGATGGGTCCCGGATTACTTGCAGACGCTCGACGCCCAGGACAGCCTCAGCCACCTGTCGCTCAAGCCGAGCGAGTACTGGCAGCGGCAGTGCTACCTCGGCGCTTCGCTGCTGCGGCGTACTGAGTGGCCGCTTCGAAACGCGATCGGCATCGACCACATGATGTTCGGTGTCGACTTCCCCCACCCGGAAGGCTCGTGGCTGCGTACCCTCCCCTGGCTGCAGGCCGTGTTCGGCGACGGCCAGGCGACCGAGGCCGAGTTGCGAGCGGTGGCAGGTGAGAACGCGGTGCGGGTGTACGGGCTGGACCGAAACGAGCTGGCTTCGATCGCCGAGCGAGTGGGGCCCACCCTCGACGACGCGCTCAGCCCCCTACCCGACGATCTCGACCCGGCGCTGGCCAACCGAGGCGCACTCGCCCTCGCCTGATCTGTTCACGCCGAGTAGATTGCCGGCGTGGCTCGCTACCCGGCACGACGAGACGAAGCGTCAGCCCCCTTCTTCGACGGAGTAGCGCAGGGGCAGTTGATGATCAAGCAGTGTGGGTGCGGGCGCCTCGTGGGCCCCGACCGCGCCGACTGCCCGGAGTGCGCCGATCCCTCGTTCGAATGGATCAAGGCGTCGGGGGATGGCCATCTGGTGAGCTGGATCGTCACCCACAATCGCAGCCCTGAAGGGGGTACCGACACCGAAGTGGTCGGCCTGGTAGAGCTGGCCGAGGGACCCTGGCTTTACGCCGTGATCCAGGGCACCGACGGCGTCGCCCTCCAAGAGGGGGTGCAGCTGCACCTCGATGTGCTTCACCCCGAAGAGGGGGAGCCCATCCCGGCCTTCTGTCCGCGCTGAGGTAGCCGGCCGGGACCGTGTGCTACTGCTGCACCGGGCCGAGCACCTCCTTCTCGAGCAGGGCCTGGGCCCGCAGTTTCTGGTCCGCGTCGCCCCCGCTCGACAGCCCGATCACCAAGAACCGGTCTATCCCGAGCTCGGCCAGAGCCCGCAACCGAGCCACGCAATGGCTGGGAGGCCCGGCGATGCCGAACTGGTCGATGAACTCGCCCGTCAGAACCTGCAGATGGCCGGCCCCGCCATGGGTGTGGCGAGTCATCTCGTAGCTCCGGGCGATCGCTTGGTACACCTCTCGATCCGCCTCGGCGACCGGGGCCCGCACCACCCCGTGCATGGCGCTGAAACGAGCCGTAGATGCCAGGCCCCCGGCGACCAGATCCCTGGCTGTGTCCAGGTCTGGATGGGCCACCACGTTCACCACCGCACCGATGGGAACGGGCGCCAAACCGAGCCGGTCGCGTTCGGCGCGCACCGAGGAGATGGCCCACTGCACCCGTTCGGGCTGAGCCCCTACCGCTACCCACACCCGGTCGCTGACGCGGGCCGCCGCGGCGAGCACAGCCGGACCGCTGCCCACGACCTCGACTGGAACCGGGCTCGGTTGGGCCCCGGCCCAGCGCAGCGAGCTGCCGGATGGTGCGTCGGCCAGGTTGAGGCCGTCGATCTGGCGGGAGCACCCAGACGGGCTGAACTGGCCGAGCTCTTCGAAAGCGACGGCCTGGCCGTGCAGATAGGCCCTCAGCGCGCCCGTATAGGCCTCCAGGTACTTCACGGGCGCTGGGGCCATCCCAATGTGGGCGAGCGCGGAGTCGCCCCGCCCTATGGCCAACGACGCCCGCCCGTCCGAGGCCACCTGCACGCTGGCGATGGCGGAGGCCGTGACCGCGGGATGGCGGGTCAGCGGGTTGGTGACCCCGGTGCCAAGGCGGAGGCGCTCGGTGACGCGCGCCGCGAGGGTGAGGGCGACATAGGAGTCACCCGAGATGTTCTGGGAGTCGACCACCATCATTCCCGTCCACCCGGCTGCCTCGAAGGCCTCCGCTCGGGCCTCTATCGACTTGGGAGCGGCGATCGACGCCGTCCACATCTCCGCTCGTGCCATCGCCTCACGCTAGCGGGCGGGCACCGGCCCACACGGGGCCCGGTGTGCCGAGACAGCCTCACACCCGGTAACTTCCCTGCACGGCCGAGTGAACAAGACAAAGGACACAATGAGCGCTGACATCGCGATCGCCGGACTTGGGATGACCGAGGTGGGCAAGGTCTTCGGCCCGACGGCACCCCAATTCGCCGCTCAGGCCGTCCGGCGCGCCGTGGCCGACGCCGGATTGATCCTGCCCGACGTCGACGGCCTGCTCGTCAGCGCTGGGGCCACCCGCGACGTGACGATCGGTTTGGCCAAGGATCTCGGTCTGAAGGACCTCCAGCTCCTCGCTCAGGTCACCGCCTTCGGGTCTACGGCAGGCGCGCTCGTCCAGTACGCGGCCATGGCCATCCGGGCCGGTATGGCCGAAACGGTGGTGTGCGTACATGCCGACGCCCCTTTGCGGGATGGGACCTCGGCCGGCGCGTCCTACGGGGCGCGGCGCGACCTGGGAGCCACCGGATACCGCACCGCCGTGGCCGCCGCCGGAATGACTGGCGCAAACCAGATGTATGCCATGGCCGCCCGGCGTCACATGTTGACGTTCGGCACGACGAGTGAGCAATTCGGCGCGGTCGCTGTGGCGGAACGGGCCTGGGCGTCACGGAGCCCTCTCGCCCAGCTCCGTGACCCCATCACGATCGAGGACCACCAGCGATCCCGTTGGATCGCCGAGCCGTTTCACTTGTTCGATTGCTGCCTCGTGTCGAACGGCGGCGTCGCGGTGGTGGTCACCAGCGCGGCCCGGGCGCGCGACCTGGCGCGGCCTCCCGTTTACGTGCTCGGGTGGGCGCAGGGCCATCCCGGGGTTCAGCTGGAGCGGGGCAGCCAGTTCGGCCTCGTCTCGGCGGCATCCCTGTCGGGCCCGGCCGCCATGAAGATGGCGGGGATCACCACGAACGACGTCGACGTGTGCGAGCTGTACGACTGCTACACCTACACAGTCTTAATCACCCTGGAGGACTACGGCTTCTGTGCCAAGGGCGAGGGCGGGGAGTTCGTGGCTTCGGGCGTGCTCGGTCCTGGCGGCGCCCTACCCACGAACACGGGCGGCGGGCAGCTTTCGGGCTACTACCTCTGGGGCGCCACACCTCTGTCGGAAGGGGTCATCCAGACACGCGGTGACGGAGGTGACCGCCAGGTCGACCGCCACGACGTCGTGCTCGTGAGCGGCAACGGGGGCATCCTCGACTATCACTCCACCTTGGTGCTCGGCACCAACCCGGGGTGAGAGCACCGCCTGCGGCCCTTGTCGCGATCGTCAGCCGTCCGGTAGCCTCCCGTGAAAACGAGTTGAGGGTGAGGCGCGTCATGGTGAGAAGCGGGGACTCGTGGAATATGTGAAGCTCGGCCGAACCGGCCTGGATGTGTCCAGGATCTGCCTCGGTTGCATGAGCTATGGCGATGCGTCGAGAGGCGGGCATCCGTGGGCCCTCGCCGAAGACGAGGCCCGACCCTTCTTCGAGAAGGCGCTCGAGATAGGGATCAACTTCTTCGATACGGCCAACGTCTACTCGGCCGGCTCGAGCGAAGAGTTCCTCGGGCGGGCCCTGACCAAACTCGCCGAGCGCGACGAAGTAGTCATCGCCACCAAGGTCTTCGGGCCTATGCACGAGGGGCAGAACGCGTCGGGCCTTTCCCGCAAGACGATCCTGACCGAAGTGGACCACAGCCTGCGCCGGCTCGGAACCGACTACATCGATCTATACCAGATCCATCGCCTCGACCACCGGACACCGGTCGAGGAGACCCTCGAAGCCCTGAACGACGTGGTCCGCTCGGGCAAAGTCCGGTACATCGGCGCTTCCTCCATGCGCGCCTGGCAGTTCGCCAAGGCCTTGTTCACCGCCGACGCCCATGGATGGGCGCGCTTTGTCAGCATGCAGAACCACTACAACCTCCTCAACCGCGAGGAGGAGAGGGAGATGCTGGCGCTGTGCGCCGACCAGGGAGTTGGGGTCATCCCATGGAGCCCGTTGGCGCGGGGCCGGCTGACGCGGGATTGGGACGAGAAGACCACCCGCTCCGAAAACGACCGCTTCGGCGATCGCCTTTACGACTCCGAGTCATCGGACCGCACCGTCGCCGAACGGGTTGCAGAAGTGGCCTCGAAGCGCGGCGTGGCCCGGGCTCAGGTAGCTCTGGCCTGGCTGCTTTCCAAGCCGGTCGTGACCGCGCCGATCATCGGAGCCACGAAACTTCATCACCTCGACGACGCGGCGGCCGCGGTAGAGCTCGAGTTGACTGCCGAAGAGATCGCCCGGCTCGAAGAGCCGTACGTCACCCATCCTGTGGCTGCTTTCATCTAGGTCCATGGTTCGCCTCGGCGTCGCCTATCCCCAATCGGCCCTGGGTGGCTCACCGGAGGCCTTGCGATCGTTCGCGTGCGCGGTCGAAGACGCCGGCTTCACCCACCTGGCCCTCTACGACCACATTCTCGGCGCGGACCGCCAGGCCTGGCCGGACCTAACCGGTCCGTGGCGGGCCGAGCACGAGTTCCACGACGCGTTCGTTGCCTTGGCCTTCGTAGCCGCCTCTACCTCAGCGATCGAGCTGACGGTGCAGGTGCTCGTCATGCCGCAACGGCAGATAGCCGCCACCGCCCGGCAGGCCGCGTCGGTTGCACAGCTGAGCAACGGGCGGATGCGCCTCGGGATCGGCGCCGGGTGGAACCCGGTCGAGTATCAAGCCCTGGGCGTCGACTTCCACGACCGGGGTGAGGTACTCGACGAGCAGCTGCCGATCTTCCAGCGTCTGCTTACCGGCGAGATCGTCTCTTCCAAAGGGCGCTGGCACACGCTCGACCATGTCGCCCTCAATCCGGTTCCCGCCCAACCGATCCCCCTCTGGTTCGGCGGCACCGTGAGCAAGACGTTCCAACGAGTAGCGGACTTCGGGCAGGGATGGATCACTTTGTACGACCGGCCGGGGGAGACCGTCGCCCGCCGGCTCAAGCGCCTGCACGGCCGGGCGGCAGCGGCCGGACGCGACCCGGAAGGACTCGGGCTCGACGTGTGGCTATCCATGGGTGGGACGGGGCCGTCGCAGTGGCGCCAAGAGGTCGAAGGGTGGCTGGCCCATGGAGTGACCCACCTCACCTTGAACACGGGGTTCGAGGCCTTGCATCACCACCCGATCGAAGGCACCTCCATCGAAGCTCACCTCGATGCGGTGCGCACGTTCCGCGACACCGTCGGCGATCTGCTGTGATCGAGGTCTCATGCGGCTCCTAGGCTTGCGCTGCGGCGGGTTGGCGACCGACATGGGTCTGCTTCTCGAAGGCCGCCCGTCGGGCGTGCAGGACGTCATACCGGTCATGTGCTTCGCCGTCGACACAGGCAACGGGGTCTTGGTCTTCGACACCGGCCTGCACGAGTCCTGCTGCGGCAACGGGGCCGCAGACCATTACGGGGTGCTGATCCAGACCTTCGATCCCGTCTGCGGGCGCCAGGCGCTTATAGACGAGCGGCTCCGCCAGGCTGGCATCGGATTGGACGAGGTGCGCTGGGTCACCAACTCGCACCTGCACTTCGATCACACCGGCCGCAACGGCGTCTTCGCCGGAGCCACGCACCTGGTGCGGTCGTGTGAGCTCGCTTTCGCGCGGAGCCGGCTGACGAAGCCGTTCGGCTTCATCAAAGACGAGATCGATACGGCCGAGTCATTCTTGGCCGGCGACGGGTGGGACTACGACGAGAGGCACGAGGTCGCTTCGGGGGTAGTGTTGATCGACACGGCTGGCCACACTCCCGGCCATCAGGCCCTCGAAGTCACCTTCCGCGACGGTCAGAGGTTCATCTGCATCGGCGATGCCGCTTACACCCTCGAGGCAGTGGACCAGAAGAGGCTGACGGGCCGGCCCGCCGATCGCGACCGAGCGGTCGCCACTCTGGAAGCCCTACGTGAGGCGAGCCGAGCCGGTGCCAAACTGTTGACGGCCCACGACATCGACCAGTGGCGGACGACCGAAGACGTCACGCTCCTCCACGCGAGCACGCCTTGAGCTACTGGATGCTGCGCCCGCCGTCGATGTCGAGGCAGACGCCGGTGAGGAATGACGCATCCTCGGAGGCCAGGAAAGCGTAAGCATTCGCGACATCCTCGGATGTCGCACGGCGCTTCATAGGAATACCAGCTACGACCGCCTCTGCCAGCTTCTCGGGCATGTCCCGACCGAAGACGTTGCGGTCGAAGTTGGTCGGCGCCGAAACCGGGCACACCGCGTTCACCCGTATCTTGGGCGCCAGCTCGCTGGCCAGGCCCCTCGTCAACGTGATCACCGCTCCCTTGGCCGCGTTGTACGCGGTGAGCCCCGGACGGGGCCGGCGCCCTCCTATCGAAGCCGTGGATATGATCGAGCTTCCTTCCGGCATGTGCGGAACGCAGTACTTGGCGGCCAGGAAGATGCTGCGAACATTGACCGAGAACATGTGATCGAAATCCTCGGTCGGCAACTCGACCATGGGCATGGCCCGATGGGCCATGCCGGCGTTCGCGCACAGCACATCTATCGGGCCGTAGGCCTCGACCGCCGCGGCGGCGATGGCTTGTTCCCCGACTCCGTGGTTACGTCAGCCGCCAAACTGACCGCATCGTGAAGTCCAGCTGCGACCCTCTCGGCTCCTGCCTCGTCCAGGTCAGCAACGACGACCTTGGCGCCCTCGTGGGCGAACTTGTTGGCGATGGCCTCGCCGAACCCTGAAGCTGCGCCTGTGACGATGACGACCTTGCCCTCGAATCGCGTGCTCATATGCTCTGGACTCTAGCCATCGCACTTGTTAGCCGACAAATAAGTCCTATGAAGGAGCGTACAACCTGATGCATGAACTGCGAGATCGGGTGGCAGTCGTTACGGGCGCGGGCCGAGGGATCGGCGCATCGATCGCCGCCGCACTGGCCGACGAGGGCGTTCACGTCGTCGTCGCCGACATCGACCGCCAGGCGGCGGAAGCGACCGCCGCCACTATCAGCCAAAAAGCCGGACCGGACGGAGTGCGCTGCGTCGGGGCGGGCTGCGACGTGGGCGACCTCGGCGCGGTCGACGCGCTCGCCGACCTGTCTTGGGGCGAGTTCGGCCATGTCGACATCGTCGTCAACAACGCCGGGATCTTTCCCCCGGCCGGGCCGGCCGTGGACATCCAGGAGCACGACGCCCGCTGGGTGATCGAGATCAACCTGTTCGGGGTCTGGCACGGCTGCTCTGTGTTCGGGAAGAGGTTCGTCGAACAGGGGACGCCTGCCCACATCGTCAACACCGGCTCGGAGCACAGCCTCGGCGTTCCGCATACCGGAGCGGCGTTGTACACCGCCAGCAAGCACGCCATCCTCGGGTTCTCGGACGTCCTCCGACGCGAGCTGCCGGATTTCGTCGGTGTCAGCGTTCTTTGCCCTGGCATGGTGGCGACGGATCTGCCGAACTCCGGTCTCCGGCGCCCGCAGAGGTTCGGCGGGCCGTTCGAACGGGGCCGGCCCGCCCCCCAACCCGGCTTGGCGCCCGATGAGATCGGTCGGCGTACCGTCGAGGGGATCAAACGGGGCGACTTTTACATCCTCACCCACCCGCCCGTCGTCGAGTTGGCCGAGGAGCGCTGGACCGAGGTCGCCACCGCTTTCGCCGAGCAGGCGCCGCGCTTCGACGGCGACGAGGCCCTGGACACACGAGCCTTCATCCGGAGCTACCAGGCTGGGCCGCCCCGTCCTTAGGAGGTGGCCCCCCGGCGCAGGTACTCCTCGACATCGCCGAGCCCCACGACATCGCCGTACTTGGCATCCATGTCGAACAGGCTCATGAAATGCGGCACGACGGCCCGATCACCGACCGCCTCTTCCACCACGATCGTCTTGAAGCCG
>JAFAWZ010000077.1 GCA_019241495.1 Acidimicrobiales bacterium
TCCACCGCGTCGCAGACCGCCTGGGCCCTCCTGGCATTGCTGGCGGCCGGCGAAACGGCATCGATGCCGGTGGAGCGGGCCAT
Source organism: Acidimicrobiales bacterium (assembly GCA_019241495.1). Classification (GTDB taxonomy): domain Bacteria; phylum Actinomycetota; class Acidimicrobiia; order Acidimicrobiales; family Palsa-688; genus JAFAWZ01. Next base: position 84 of record JAFAWZ010000077.1, read on the forward strand.
CTCGTGGCTCGTCGAGCGCCAGACACCCGATGGGACCTGGGACGAGCGGTGGTTCACCGGGACCGGCTTCCCGTGGGATTTCAGCATCAACTACCACCTGTACCGGCTGGTCTGGCCCCTCATGGCCCTCGGTCGGTACGGGCGGGCCATTGGCGGGGGGACCAGCTGAGCGAGGACCTGATCATCCTGACCCCGCTCCGCCTGGAATCCCGGGCGGTGGCCAAGGGAGCGCCCACGGCCCGGGTGGTCCGGACCGGTGCCGGGCCGGTCCGCGCCCGACGAGCGGCACAAGCCTTGCTCAGCTCGGGACCGGTCTGCTCGGGCACGGGCCCGGCCGCGCTCGCCGTGGCCGGACTGGCCGGAGGTCTCCGCGAGGGCCTGGCGCCCGGCACGGTTGTCGTGGCCGACCAGGTACTGGGCGCCGACGGCACCGTGGTGGCGATGATCGAGTCGGCCCCGATGGTGGCCTCGGAGCTACGCCGGCGCGGCCTGCCGGTGACGATCGGGGCGGTGGTCTCCACCCAGGACCTCGTCACGAGCGGGGCTCGCCGGGCGGAGCTGGCCGGGCTCGGAGCGGTGGCGGTGGACTGCGAGACGGCCTACCTATTGAGCCCCGGCTGGCCCGTACCGACCGCGGTGGTGCGGGTTGTCGTGGACACGCCCGAGCGGGAGCTGCGCTCCTTCGCGACCATCCCGGGCGGGATCAAGGCCCTCCGGAACCTCCGCGCCGCGGCGCCCGTCCTCGAGGACTGGGGCCGGTCGGCGGGCGCCCGCCGGGTGATGCTGGCCGGTCCCCGGTCGTTCTGTGCCGGGGTGGAGCGGGCCATCGCCACAGTCGAGAAGGCGCTGGAGCGCTTCCAGGCGCCCGTTTACGTGAGGCGGCAGATCGTGCACAACCGGCACGTCGTGCGGGACTTGGAGGCACGCGGCGCGGTGTTCGTCCAGGAACTGGACCAGGTGCCAGACGGTGCCACCGTCGTGTACTCGGCCCACGGCGTAGCCCCGGCCGTGCGCTCCGAAGCAGCAGAGCGCGGCCTGCGGGTGGTCGACGCGACGTGCCCTCTGGTCAACAAGGTCCACCATGAAGTGCGTCGCTTCGCGGAGCACGGCTTCCAGGTCGTCCTCATCGGCCATGCCGGCCACGACGAGACCGAAGGCACGCTCGGGGAGGCCGAGGGCATCCAGCTGGTGTCGACGCCGAGCGACGTGGACCGCTTGGACATCCGAGACCCGTCGAAGGTGGCCTACATAACGCAGACCACGCTTTCCCCCAGCGACGTCGCCGCCGTCGTGGCCCGCCTGTCGGAACGCTACCCGGAGGTGGTCGGCCCGCACTCGGCCGACATCTGTTATGCCACCCAGAACCGCCAGGATGCGGTCTCAGCGATGGCGGCCGAATGCGACCTGGTGATCGTGGTCGGCTCGTCGAACTCGTCGAACGCGGCCCGCCTGGTGGAAGTCTCGGAGCGGGCCGGGGCCCGGCGGGCGGTGCTGGTCGAAGATCACAGCGGGCTGCGTTTGTCCTGGTTCCACCGTGCCTCTACGGTCGGGGTGACGGCCGCCGCGTCGACCCCTCCTCGCCTGGTCGACGAGGTCGTCGCGGCGGTGAGAGGCATGGGGCCGGTGGCCATCGAAGAGCGCACCGTCGCCGCCGAGAACGTCAGTTTCCCTCTTCCTGTGGAGGTCCGATAGCCGTGGAGGTCCGATAGATGGCAGTACCGCTGCGCCAGAGCGTCAAGGTCGGCAGCTACCTGGTTCGCCAGAAGCTGGCCGGTCGGGACAAGTTCCCGCTGATCGTGGAGCTCGAGCCGTTGTTCGCCTGCAATCTCAAGTGCAACGGCTGCGGCAAGATCCAGTATCCCACCGAGGTCCTGCGCAAGCGCTTGAGCGTGGAGCAGGCAGTCGGCGCGATCGAAGAGTGCGGGGCGCCCATGGTCTCGATCGCCGGCGGCGAGCCCCTATTACATCCCGAGATACACGAGATGACCCAGGCCTTGCTCGACCGGGGCCGGTTCGTGTACCTGTGCACCAATGCTCTCCTGCTCGAGCGCAAGCTGGATCGCTTCACGCCCCATCCCCGCTTCAGCTGGGTGGTGCACTTGGACGGCCTGAGGGAGCGCCACGACGAGTCAGTGAGCCGGGAGGGCACCTTCGACAAGGCGGTCGCGGCGATCCGCGCCGCCCAGGCCAAGGGCTTCAAGGTCACCACCAACACGACGTTCTTCACGACCGACTCGCCCGAGACGGTGCGGGAGGTGCTCGACTACCTGAACGACGAGCTGAACGTCGACCAGATGATGATCTCGCCCGGCTACGCCTACGAGAAGGCGCCCGACCAAGTGCATTTCCTCAGCACCAAGTCGTCGCGGAACCTCTTTGCCGACGCCTTCGCCGATGGCCGGCGCAAGAAGTGGAGGCTCAACCACAGCCCCCTCTTCCTCGACTTCCTGGAAGGCAAGGTGGACTTCGAGTGCACCCCGTGGGGCATTCCGAGCTACTCGGTGTTCGGCTGGCAGCGCCCCTGCTACCTCATGGCCGACGGGTACGCGTCCAGCTATCGCGAGCTGCTCGAAGGCACCGACTGGGAACAGTACGGCCGCGGTCGCGATCCGCGCTGCGAGAACTGCATGGCTCACTGCGGATACGAGCCGACGGCCGTGACCGAGACAGTGCGGGCGCCACACAAGGCGCTCCTCTCAACTCTGCGCGATCTGCGGTCCTA
>JAFAWZ010000149.1 GCA_019241495.1 Acidimicrobiales bacterium
GCTGCTGGGTGCCCACGGCATCACCGACAGCCGCCACTATCCGGTCATCGGCCCCGCCACGAACCTCTTGGAGCGTCTCCAGGAAGGCATTCGCCTCGACCGCCCGCCAACTGATGGGGAGGCGCGCCCTTTGCTCGGTGTGTCGGACTCCTCCGTGCAGGTTCATGCCTGTCACGGGCGGGCCCGTCAGGTCGAAGTGCTCCGTCACGCCATACTCCATCTCCTGGCGGACGACCCGACCCTGGAGGCGCGCGACATCGTCGTCATGTGCCCCGACATCGAGGCTTTCGCCCCGCTCATACAGGCGGTGTTCGGCGCCGGCGGCCAAGCGGATCCGCCTTTGCGGGTGCGGCTGGCCGACCGAGCGCTGCGCCAGACGAACCCCCTCTTGGGAGTGGCGACCCGACTGCTGATCCTCTCCGGCTCCCGCCTGACCGGCCCCGAGGTGGTCGATCTGGCCTCCCGGCCTGCCGTCAGCGGACGCTTCGGGTTCGATCACGCCGACCTGTCCCTTTTGGAGGAATGGGTGGCCGACATCGGGATCCGTTGGGGACTGGATGCCGAGCATCGCCGGCCCTGGGCGCTCGATGGAACGGCCGACCACACCTGGGCCGCCGGGCTCGACCGGTTGTTACTCGGCGTGACCATGTCCGACGAGGGCTGCCGGCTGTTCGAGTCCGTCCTGCCTCATGGTGGTGTGGCGAGCGGTGAGGTCGACCTCGCCGGAAGGGTGGCCGAGTTCATCCACCGCCTCGGGACGGTTCTCGACCGGTTGACTGGCCCTCAACCGGTCGCCGATTGGGTGGAGGCACTCGCCACCGGCACGGATTTGCTGGCTGCTGTGCCGCGCCGGGAGTCGTGGCAGCACGAGGAGTTCCGTCGCACTCTGGCCGAGGTAGCGGAGCAGGCCGGCCCCGACGGCGCGGTGTTGAGCCGGGAGGAAGCTGTGTCGCTGTTCGCCGGCCGGCTTGAAGGGCGGCCCACCCGAGCCAACTTCCGCACCGGTGACGTGACGGTGTGCACACTGGTACCGATGCGATCGGTGCCGCATCGTGTGGTTGCCCTCCTCGGGCTGGACGACGGCGCCTTTCCCCGTCACGGTGAAAGCGACGGCGATGACCTGCTCCTTGCCGAACCGCGCATCGGCGAGCGCGACGGCCGGGCCGAGGACCGGCAGCTGCTCCTGGATGCGCTCCTCGCGGCTACCGACAAGCTGATGATCACCTACAGCGGGCGCGACGAACGCACCAACCAGAAGCGAGCACCCTGTGTCCCAGTAGCCGAGCTTCTCGACGTGATAGACGCCACAGTGGCCACGGGAGATGGGTCCCCAGCGCGCCGCCAGGTCTTGGTCCAGCATCCGCTGCAGCCGTTCGACAAGCGCAACTTCACGCCCGGTGCGTTGGGGACGGATGATCCGTGGAGTTACGACGAAGCCTTCCTGCCTGGAACCGAGGTCGTGGCCGACCGGTCTCGTGAGGGCCCGTGGCTGGCCCACCCCCTTGCTCCCCTGACCGACGCGGTCATCCAATTGGAAGATCTGGTGCGTTTCGCCGAGCACCCCGTCCGGGCCTTCCTGCGTCGCCGGCTCGGGCTGTATCTGGCCGCTCCTGGTGAAGACCTGAGCGACTCCATCCCGATCGAGCTGGGCAATCTCGAGAAGTGGTCTGTCGGAGATCGGCTCCTCTCCGCTCGTTTGGCTGGCATCGGCACAGATAGGGCAGAGGCGGCCGAGCGATCTCGCGGGATGCTTCCACCGGGTTCTCTCGCCGACCGGGCCTTCGCCGACATCCGAGAGGGGGTGGAAGAGCTGTTGGCCGCGCTGGCCGGCCTTGGCTTCGAGCCGGGGCCTGCCGACTCGCTCGACGTGCACCTCGATCTGCCCGACGGGCGCACTGTCGTGGGGACCGTCCCGGATCTGCGGGACAACACGATGGTTCGTTGCACATACTCCCGCTTGGCGCCGAAGCACCGGCTGGCCAGTTGGGTGCGCTTCTTGGCTCTGAGCGCGGCGCGGCCCCGGATCGGGTTGTCCGCCCTGACCATCGGGCGGGGCCCGCTTCGACAACCGCCCGCGGTGTCGAGGTTCGCACCCTTGGATCCCGTGAGCGCCGCTCTTTTGCTGATGGATTTGGTCGATCTGTACGACCGGGGCATGCGGGAGCCCCTCCCGTTGCCATGTCACACCGCCGCCATATGGGCCGAGTGCCGCCGGGCCGGCGAGAACCGCGAGGAGGCCTTCGTGCAGGCCGGAAGATCCTGGAGTGGCAGCGAGGTGGTCCCCGGCGAGGACGCGGACGTCTACCACGTCGAGGTGTGGGGTCCTGGGCGGTCGCTGGCGTCTCTCCTCGCAGAGCCTCCCGGTCCGGGTGAGGAGGAGCCCGCGACAGAGAGCGACCGGCTCGGCCGTCTGGCCCGCAGGCTGTGGGACCCCGTGCTCGACCACGAAACCCGGAGCGGCGCGACGTGAGCAGCTCCCGATTCGATCCGAGCGGGCCCGTGCCAGGCCCCGGGCTCACCGTTCTAGAAGCCAGCGCCGGTACCGGGAAGACGTATCATCTCACGGGGCTCGTCGCCCGCTATGTGGCCGATGGGGTCCCGCTCTCAGCCATCCTGGCCGTCACCTTCACCCGCATGGCCACTGGCGAGCTGCGAGAGCGCATCCGTGGCCGGCTCATGAGCACCGAGGCGGCCCTCGGCCAGGCGCAGGTATCAGGTGACGACCGAGCAGCCGACGATCCGGTCGTGGGCCTCCTGGGCCGGGCCGCTAGGCCGCAGCTGGAGGTGTACCGGCATCGCCTGGCCGACGCGATCGCCGAGTTCGACACCGCCACCATCGCCACTACCCACAGCTTCTGCCAGCTGGTCCTCCACGGGTTGGGAACCGCGGGCGACATCCCGCTCGACTCCACCCTTCTCGAGGACCCCGAAGACCTCGTGGGCCAGGTAGTCGACGACTTGTACTTGCGCTGGATGCTGCGCCACCCGCCTCTGCCCTTTCGTCGGTCTGTGGCCGTCGAAGCGGCGACCGAGGCGGTCCGCAACCCGGACATCCGCATTGTCCCCGGGCACGAGGGCGACGCCTCGAGCCTGCTCGCTCGGCTGGCTGCCCGGGCCCGCGAGGAGGTAGGTCGCCGCCTGGCCGAGAGCGGGCTGCTCACGTACGACCAGCTGCTGTTCCGGTTGGCCGAGACGCTCGATGACCCCGCGAGGGGTCCGATTGCATGCCGGCGGTTGAGGGAGCGCTACCAGGTGGTGCTGGTGGACGAGTTCCAAGACACCGATCCGATCCAATGGCGAGTGCTGCAGCGTGCCTTTGGCGGGGGAGACATAGCCCTGATCCTCATAGGCGACCCCAAGCAGGCGATCTACGCCTTCCGAGGCGCTGACGTCTACGCGTACCTGGAGGCGGCTCGCCAAGCCGGGGCCCGCTACACCCTCGGCGAGAACTGGCGCTCCGACCAGCCATTGCTCGATGCCATAGGAGCGCTGTTCTCCCCACTGCAGTTCGGCCACGCTGATATCCCGTTCCGGCCCGTGGAAGCGCCACCCGGTCGCCGCGACCCGGGCGCCCGGAACCTCCCCCGACCCGAGGCCCTACGTGTCCGCGTGGTAGGCCAGAGGCAGGCGGGTGTGCTGACGACGAAGGGCAAGCAGCTCCTCCAGAAAGCCTCGCTCGTCGAGTGGATCGCCGGCGACGTGGCCGCCGACATCAGATCCCTGCTGTGCTCGGGCGCCGAGCTGCGCGACGGTCCGGGCGGCGGGTGGCGCCCGATCGAGGAATCTGACGTCGCCGTGTTGACTCGGACCAACCGCCAAGCGGCCGCGGTCCGTGATGCGCTGCGGGCCCACGGGGTGGCTTCTGTGGTGGCCGGGATGGACAGCGTCTTCGAGTCGGAAGCTGCATCGTTCTGGCTCCGCCTGCTCGAGGCATTGCAGGAACCGACCTCTCGATCACGGGTCGCGGCTGTCGCCCTCACTCCCTTCGTCGGCATGACTCCCGACGAGGCGGCGTCGGCCGAGGAGCACCGATGGGAGTGGGTGCATGAACTGCTCCACCGATGGGCGACCGTGCTGGCCGAGCGGGGCGTCGCCGCGCTGGTCCGCGCCGTGACAGTCGAGGAGAGGTTGCCGGCCAGGATCCTCTCCCGACCGGAGGGCGAGCGTCTCTTGACCGACCTCGGTCACGTCGGGCAGCTCCTTCATGCCGAGGAGGTGTCCAGCAGCCTGGCCGGCCCGGCCCTGCGGGCCTGGCTGGCTCAACGGATCCGCTCCGCGGCCAAAGACCAGTCGGAGGCGGAGGAGCGCAGCCGACGGTTGGACTCCGACGCCGAGGCCGTGCAGGTGCTCACCGTCCACCGGGCCAAGGGACTCGAGTTCGCCGTCGTGTACTGCCCTTACATGTGGGACGCGTTGCAAGACCGGCGCTCCGGGCCGGTCGTGTTCCACGATCCGGAGCACGGCGACGTGCGGACTCTCGATGTCGGATCTCCAGGCGACGATCCTGACGGAAAAAGGGCCTACCTCTCCCACCTCGAGCAGGCGCGCGACGAAGACCGCGGTGAGGATCTGCGGGCTCTCTATGTCGCGGTGACGCGAGCCCGCCACCAGGTCGTCGTCTCGTGGGGTAGAGCCCAACGCTGCGGCCGTTCCCCGCTCGGCCGGCTGCTTCTGTCGCGCCATGCATCCACAGGAGCAGTTGGCGCGGCCCGCATCCCAGAGCCCGCCGACAAGCTCGTCCGGGCCGCTCTCGACGACGTCGTGGCCAAGGCCCCGGCCGGCCTGGTCGCGATCGAAGCTGCGACGGGGCCCGACCCGGCCGGCGGGAGCAGCCGTACCTCGGCGGCGGATGCGCCGAATGGGCTGGCCGTAGCTCGTTTCGACCGCCTGCTCGACGAGTCGTGGCAGCGGGCCTCCTACACGAGCATCACCGCCGCGGCGCACGGCAGTGTGGTGAGCACGGACTGGGTCGCAACCGAACCAGAGAATGGTGGCGTGACCGACGAACCGGCCCTCGCGCCAGCCGTGCCTGGTCCTGCCTCTGCTCCACCGGTCGGCTCCGGAACCCAACCGGCCATGGCCTCGCCACTCGCCTCGGTACCTGGCGGTCGGGAGGTCGGAACCTTCTTGCACCGGGTCCTCGAGGCGACCGACTTCGCGGCCGCCAACCTGGTGGCCGAGGTCGAAGCCGCGGTCAGCCGGGTGTCGCGCCGGGGGATGCCCGAAGGCGACTTCTCCGGCCTGGTAGGTGGTCTGGCGGCCGTGATCGAGACCCCATTGGGCCCGCTCGCGGCGGGCGCCGCTCTGACCGGAATCGGCCGTTCTGACCGCCTCGACGAGCTGGCCTTCGAGCTGCCTGTCGCCGGAGGCGACCGCCCGACCGGCATGGTGTCGACCGCCGGCATTGCCCGGCTGCTCGAGACCCATCTCGGCGATGGTGGCCCGTTGGCGGGCTATCCCGAGCGGCTGGCCGATCCGGTGCTGGCAGCCACCTTCCGGGGTTACCTGACCGGCAGCCTGGACCTGGTGTTCCGCCGGCGCGACAGGTGGTTCGTGGCCGACTACAAGAGCAACTGGCTCGGAGGCCGGGGCGGATCCCCGACGGTCTGGGAGTACCGGCCCGAAGCCCTCGCAGCCGAGATGCTGCGCTGGCACTATCCCCTCCAGGCTCTTCTGTACCTGGTAGCTCTGCACCGTTACCTGAGGTGGCGCCAGCGCCGCTACCAGCCCGAACGGCACCTCGGCGGCGTGCTCTACCTGTTCCTCCGGGGCATGGCCGGCCGTGGGGCTCCCGAGGTCGATGGCCAGCCGTGCGGAGTGTTCTCGTGGCGGCCTCCGGCCCTGTTGATCGTCGAGTTGTCCGATCTTCTCGAGCGCGGCGAAGTGAGATGACCACCGATCCGCTCGACCCAGATCTGGTCTACGGCGGGGCAGGTCTGCTGGGCCAGTTCAACCAGGCGGGCATCGTCGATCCCGCCGACGTCCACACGGCGGTCCGGCTCGGGCGGATCGGCGGCGAGGCCGACCAGTCTGTCCTCTTGGCCGTGGCCCTGGCCGTCCGGGCTCCCCGGGTCGGCAACGTGTCGGTCGACTTGGCCACCATCGAGTCGGTGGTCGTGGCCGGGCCCGACGGTGAGGCCGATCTCACCAGGCTTTCGTGGCCTGCGCCCCACACCTGGATCCAAAGGGTTGCGGCCAGCCCGGTCGTCGCGTTCCCGGCGGGTGGCGAGCGACCCCTCCAGTTGTCCGGATCCCACCTTTATCTCGACCGGTACTGGCGCGACGAGGTCGCTGTAGCCGCCGATCTGCTGTCACGGCGCGGATGGTGCCCAACGCCTCTCGGTGACGAGGAGCTGCACCGTGAGGTCGACCTCCTCGTGCGCCGAAGCGGAGCCCCCGACCAGATCCGAGCCATCGTGAGGGCAGCCCAACTGGGATTCGCCGTCATCTCCGGCGGACCCGGAACGGGCAAGACCACGGCGGTGGCCCGGATACTGGCCCTCTTGCACCAACATTCCGAGTCCCGGCCACCGCTGGTGGCCTTGACCGCCCCTACCGGCCGGGCGGCGGCCCGGCTGGAGGAAGCGGTGCGCGCCGAAGCGGCCCGGATGGAGGTGTCCGGCTCCACCCGGCAGTGGCTCGAGCGTCTCTCCGGGTCCACGGTCCACCGGCTTCTCGGGGCCCGCCCCGGCGGCGGCACGTTTCGGCACAACCGTCTCCACCGGCTACCTCACGATGTTGTCGTGGTCGACGAGGCGTCGATGATCTCGCTCGCTCTGATGGCCAGGTTGGTCGAAGCGGTCCGCCCCGATGCTCGCCTTTTGATGGTGGGTGACCCGGAGCAGTTGGTGTCGGTCGAAGCCGGGGCGGTGCTGGCTGACATAGTCGAGCCGCCTCAGAAGCTGTCGCAAAACTATTTCCAGGTGGGAGAAGGCGGCGGCTCGTCCCATCCCCAGGATGCGAGCGGAGGAGAGAGTTGGTCAAAGACGAGTCGCCGCCGTCTCCCTCCCGCGAGTTTTGCGACAGCTTCTCCGGTCGCCTCGGCGCCCACCGCCGATGGGTTGTCGTCCAACATCATCCGGCTCGCGACCAACCACCGGTTCTCCGGCGCGGTAGCAGAGCTCGCAGAAGCCGTCCGGGCCGGTGACGCCGATCGAGTGTTGGCTGTCCTCACCGGCCGCGACCCTGCCGTGCGCTGGATCGCCGAAGAAGACCCGGCTGGTTCGGCGCTGAGACCGGCAATTGCGGGATGGGCGGCCGACATCGTGACCGCCGCCCGGGCCGGGGATGCCCCGACCGCCCTACGAGCGTTGCGGCGCAACCGAGTGCTTTGCGCCCATCGGGACGGGCCGGCCGGGGCGGCCGTTTGGAACGGTGTCGTCGAAGGTTGGATAGCCGAGCTGTGGCCGACCATCGAGTCGGAGGGCCGGTGGTACGCCGGCCGGCCTGTGCTGGTCACTGCCAATGACTACACGCTGCAGCTCTTCAACGGCGACAGCGGCGTGACGGTCGCGGACGGAACGGGGCCGGTCGCGGTGGCGTTCCCGTCGCCTGCCGGGCCCGTGCGGCTGGTCGGAGCGTCTCGGCTGGCCGGTGCCGAGACGGTTTTTGCCATGACGGTCCACAAGAGCCAGGGCTCGGAATTCGACGAGGTGGCCTTGGTCTTGCCCAGCTCGGACTCCCGCCTCCTGTCTCGTGAGCTCTTCTATACCGCCATCACGAGGGCTCGCAGCCGGATCGTCGTGGTCAGTGACGAAGAGGCTGTGCGGGCGGCGGTATGCCGCCCCATCGCCCGGGCGTCCGGCCTGGGCGCCCGGCTCTGGGCCGAGTGACGCCGGGCCTGCCTGGCCGCCATCCTCGCCATCCCTGCCGCCGCCGGCTGTCCTCTCACGAGCGGATGCCCCGGGCCGCGTTGGTAGCCGCCACGAGGCGCCGCCCCTCGTCCGGCTCGATCACGCGCCCCCCGTAGGTGGCCCCGTCGATGGCCGCGGCCAGGCGGGCCCACTTGCCCGACGAGTCAGTGGCGCGGTCGAGCACCACCCCGTATTCCACGATGGTCTCGCTCGGCCGCCGGGGCCGGCCCGCCCGCCGCCCGGCTCGTTCCATGCGCCGGGCCGCTCCTTCCGCCCAGGTGGTGGGGCGCCGTCGCCGTACATGCACCAGCACCGCAGAGAGGGCGACCGTCCCCGAGACGATGCCAATGGGAACCCATGGAAGGCGATCGAGGAACCTCCCGGCGTCGGACAGGGCGGTCCCGCCGGGCGATGGATTGGCGGCGGGCACCGCGGCGGTCGGGTCGAAGCTCTGCCACCCGTACCCTGGGAACCAGACCTGGACCCACGCGTGGGCGTCCTCGGCCCGAACCTGGTAGAGATCGGTGATCGGGTTGTACGGCCCGGGCACGTAGCCGACCGCCTCGCGAGTGGGGATGCCGAGGGTGCGCAACATCACAGCCAGCGAGGTCGATATCTGCTCGCAGAAGCCGGTCCGGTCACCGAAGAGGAACTCCTCTACCGTGTCGGCCCCGCTCCGTAGAGGCGGTATATCGGTCGAGTAGTGGGTGTTCGCGCCGATCCAGCCGATCAACGCTTGGGCCCGGTCGTAGTTCGAGGTAGCGCCAGCGGTGATCGATTCCGCCAATTGGCGGACCCGGGCGTAGCTGGTCGGGAGCCGGGTGTAGTCGGATACAAGGGCTGAATCGACACCGGCCGGGTCCTCGGCTGCACGCAGCTCCCCCGGAGACGGAGAGGCCACTTCGGAGTTGACCGTGTACACCGCGCCCCGCCCGAGGCCGATGGGGGAGACGATGGAGCCGTCCTTGCCGTAGTACAACCGGCTGGCGGGGAACCACACCTGCCGGGCATCGTCGGCATGGAACACAAGGTCGGCAACCGCGTTCTGGATGTAGAAGGTTTGCAGATCACCTCGGCCACCGGCCGCCAACGCGACGTCGCGAGGTGGTGGGATCTGGAACGGCGAGCCCTGGTCCAAGACCACCTGGCCGGCCAGGCCCGACCTGGAGCTCCAACTGTTGTCAGTCCAAGTGTCGAACGTTTCACCCACCCAGTAGGTCGGGCGGTCCGCTCTGACTTGCATCACGACCGTGGTTCCAAGCCGGCCTCGAAGCGCGGTGTCCAGACTGCCGGCGAACCCCAGATATCCGCCTACCCGTGCCGGCCCGCTGGTTTGCCCGGGCCGGGAGAGCTGAACCGGGCTGCCGGTGTCACCGGCCAATGCCCCCGGATTGCCGACCGGGCCGGCTGATCCCGCGTCGGCCTGGAAATCGACCCGTATGGCGACCGTCGGGGCCGGCAGCAGCAGGAACGCCACCGCGGCCGCACTCAGGACCGCCCCGCCGGCGATCAACGTACCCCACCGGCTCCCACCACCGGAGCTGGCGGCCGACCAGACCCGGGTCAGGGCCCACAGCCCGCAGCCGCCCCAGACCACCACGAGAAGGCCGAAGCGGAGGTCGATGGCTTGCGCCGCGGCCACTGCCATGAGGCCGGCCGAGCCGCCGAGCGCGAATACCAGGTCCCGCCGGGCGGGAACATGGAAGCAGTGGACGATCAGGATCGTGGCAAAGAGGATGGTGAGGGGGTGCTCCACGCCGGTGATGTCTGTCACGTGTCCCGATCCCACTCGGTCCACGAACCAGACCAGCGACGCGACCGCCCCGATGGCGACTGCGAGCTTCACCCACCCTGGTGGTGATTCCCTGGTCCGGTAGGAGAAGACCATGCCCGCGGTGACGAGCAACATCGACGCGATCGCGACGCTCCACGGCATCTCGCTCTCGCTGGCCGGCGCAGCCAATGAAACGATGACGGTTGCGGCACACGCCAGCCTGAGGGGGACGCTGTGCTCGGCCGGGCGAGGTTGGTTGGCCCGTTTGATGGCTTCCAGCACGTTCATCGAGAGATCCACGCGGCTGGCCCTGCGCGACCGGTCTCCCCGGGTGGCGCGGCATCTCCGGCTACGGCCCGGGCCAGGCGCCGCCCGGCCTGCCTGCGATCGGTGACGGTTGCGACCACTGTCCCGCCCGGCTCGTCGGTGGCCAGCAACGTGGGCGTATCTCGATCCAAGAGCTCGAGCAGAGTCGCTAAGGCTTGTTCCGCGGCTCGCTCGGCCTCGTCGGGATGGCCGGGGAGCCTTACCACGAGCGTTACCGGGCGACTGCGGGGTGTTTCCGTCTCTCTGATCATCAGCTCGCCGGCGTGGGCGCTGGCCGGCCAGTGGACTCGCCCTCGCCGGTCGCCCGCCCGGTAGGGGCGGGCGGTCCGCAGCTCGCCGGCCGAGTCGGTGCGCGCCCAGCCCGTGTTCCCCTCTCCATCGTCGGTGGTTCGCGGCAGGGTCAGCGGCCGTCCGCGGCGGGGCGAGACGTGAAGCGGATGGGGCAAGTACAGCTCGATCCGGCGTGTCCACCATTGGAGCCCGAACGGCGCAGCAGAGGCGGCCTCCACGATGATCGAGTGGTGGACGCCCCGCCGGGCGGGGATGAGGACCAGGTGGCTGCCGTCGTCAAATGACCTCGACGTGCCGCCGACCATCTGCTCCGGACCGCTCGGGGCACAAGGGAGGATCCGTACTCGGCTCGACACCCGCACCTCGACCTCAACCGGCGAACCAGACACGGCATCGGCAGGTGAGGACACGACCTCTATGCGGGCCCGCGAGACTGCGAACGCCGGGCCGAGCACGCCCACGAGCAAGACTCCGAACACCAGATCGCCCAAGGTCTGGACCCATCCGTCCCCGCTGTTGTGGGCTACCAGCCACCACGCTCCCACGATGATCCCGGCTCCGAGCAGGGGAGCGACCGGGCGGCCCGGGCGTACCCGCTCGGCCCTGTATTTGCCCGACCTCACGGCCGGGGTGCGGGCGTCGCCTCCAGCACCTTCTCCACCACAGCATTCGCAGGACCAATGCCAGGAGTCGGGTCCTCCATCATGAGCCGGTGAGCGAGGCACGCCACGGCTACCCCTTTCACGTCGGTTGGCCCGACGTAGTCCCTTCCTGCGAGCAGGGCATGGGCCTGGGCGGCCCGGATCAGCGAGATGGCGGCGCGGGGGCTGGCGCCGAGGGCCACGCCGGGAGCGGCACGCGTCGAGCGGCACAGCCGGACGGCGTACTCGGCAACCGGTGTCGCGACGGGCAGTGACTCGCACACGGCCTGGGCGTCCAACCAGTCCGAGACCGTGCAGGCCGGCTCTATGTGGTCCAGCGCGAAGCGGCCCCCCTGATGCAGGACCAGGCGCGTCTCGTGCGCCGCGTCAGGGTATCCGATAGTCGTCGACAGAGCGAAACGGTCCAACTGGCTCTCGACCAACGGAAAGGTTCCGCGCTGGGCCATCGGGTTCTGGGTGGCGATGACCATGTGGGGCTTCGGTAACGGCCACGACTGGCCGTCCACCGTGACCTGGTGCTCCTCCATGGTCTCGAGAAGAGCCGATTGGGAACGCGGCGGGGTGCGGTTCAACTCGTCGACCAACACCACGTGGGCGAACACCGGTCCCCGTTGGAACTCCCACGATTGGCGCTCAGGCGTGAACACCGACACGCCAGTGACGTCGCTCGGGAGCAGATCAGCGTGCCCTTGAATGCGGGACAGATCAGCTCCGAGAGACACGGCCAGGGCATGGGCCAGAACCGTCTTGCCGACACCGGGGACGTCCTCGATCAGAAGATGGCCTCCAGCCAGAGCAGCCACGCCAGCCGCGGTCAGGGCCTGGGGTGAACCGAGGATCACCCGGCCTAGGTTGGCGACGAGGGCCTGGCCCAGCTCGATGGCCCACTCAAGCGGCCCGATACCCGCCGCCGCTCGATCCACCGCCCGATCCGTCGTCTGGACGGGTTCCATTCGATCGATCCTACCGACCCGGGTGCTCACGCTCGACCGGGTCGCGCATTTTTCCGGTTACTGCACTGCCCGGTTGGGCCTGGAATCCACCGGTAGAGATGGTGACCTGTGAGCTCGATCCGGCGGACCTTCATGATCGTCGTGCCCCTTTGCCTTTTCGTTGCAGCCGGTGGGGGTGCCGTGCTCTTCGAAGGGTCTACCGGCGGCGTTCCCCTGGCTCGCCCGATCGTGGCCATGACCGAACCCTGAGCGTCGATCTACCCAATCATCTGGCTGCTTGGTATCGGGCGATCTCGGCTCGCCCGACGACCATGTGATGGACCTCGTCGGGACCGTCGGCGAAGCGCAACGTGCGTTGTTGGGTGTACATGTCGGCGAGCGGCGTCCACTGGCTGACCCCGGTGGCCCCGTGGATCTGCATGGCCTGGTCGATGATCTCGCAGACCCGCTCGGGGATCATCGCCTTGGCTGCACTGACCCACACCCGGGCGTCGGCATTGCCCATCACGTCCATCGCCCGGGCCGCCTTGAGGACCATGAGGCGCATCGCTTCGATGTCGATTCGGGCCCGTGCCACCCATTCGGTGTTCTTGCCCAACGAGATGATGGGGCGGCCGAACGCCTGCCGTGAGAGCCCCCGGGTTACCATCAGCTCGAGGGCCTTCTCCGCCGCACCTATGGCACGCATGCAATGGTGGATGCGGCCCGGGCCGAGCCGTAGTTGGGAGATCTCGAAGCCTCGCCCCTCGCCGAGGAGGATGTTCTCCTTCGGGACACGCACGTCGTGGAAACGCAGGTGCATGTGCCCGTGGGGAGCGTCGTCGTGACCGAAGACCAGCATCGGCCCGACGATCTCGACCCCGGGGGTGTCCATGGGCACG
The DNA here is from genome assembly GCA_019241495.1 of Acidimicrobiales bacterium. Taxonomy (GTDB): domain Bacteria; phylum Actinomycetota; class Acidimicrobiia; order Acidimicrobiales; family Palsa-688; genus JAFAWZ01. The sequence goes on from JAFAWZ010000149.1 coordinate 12,742, forward strand.
AGGATCTGTGACTGCTGCAGGTGGGTCGCCGCGTCCGGATTGGTTTTGACCATCACGATCATGATCTTGCAGCGGGGATCACCCGCCCCGGTGATGTAGTACTTCTCTCCGTTGATCACCCATTCCTCGCCGTCGAGGACCGCCTGGCAGGAGATGTTGCGGGCGTCGGACGAGGCCAGGTCCGGCTCGGTCATGGCGTACGCCGAGCGGATCTCCCCGGCCAGGAGGGGTTCCAGCCACTGCCTCTTCTGCTCCGTCGTGCCGACCCGTTCGAGAACCTCCATGTTGCCGGTATCGGGCGCCGAGCAGTTCAGGCACTCCGACGCCAGCGGGCTCTTGCCCAGCTCGAAGGCGATGTATGCGTAATCGAGGTTGGACAGGCCTTCGCCGGACTCCACGCTCGGCAGGAAGAAGTTCCACAGCCCGAGCGCCTTGGCCTTGGCCTTGGTCGCGTCGAGCAGCTCGAGCTGTCCCGGGGCGAAGTTCCACCGCTCCGGGCGGCCCTCGCCGAGCGCGAAGTACCTCCCCGTCATCGGCTCCACTTCGTCGGCGATGAATGCCTTCACCTTCTCCAGGAGAGGCCTGGTCTTCTCAGAGAGGCTCAGGTTGAACAGTTCGCCACCGAAGTCGTCGGTGTTCAGAGGATGGGCGGGCATGCCAGCACCATACGGTCTGGGCCGGGCCGCCGGCCACCCCCTTCCGTCGAGGGTGCACCCAACCGTCGAGCGGTCGATCTTGCCGCTAATGAGCGTAAAACTGCCCGCTCACCAAGAACTGTCCACTCGTCCCGGGACTCACCGGAGCTCCCGGGACTCACCGGAGCTCACCGGGACTCACCGGAGCTCACCAGGGTCTCACGCCCATAGGCTCTACCCGTGAACCCAGCGCCTGTGAATTCAGAGACCCCCCTGACCCTCATGGCCGTCCACGCCCATCCCGACGACGAGTCGCTCAGCACGGGCGGAATCCTGGCCCGCTACGCGGCCGAGGGCGCCCGTATCGTGCTGGTCACCTGCACCGACGGGGGGGCCGGCGACGATGCGGGCGGCGTGAAGCCCGAAGACGAAGCCCACGACCGCGACGCGGTCATCGCAGAGCGCCGCCTGGAGCTGGAGCGCAGCTGCGAGGTGTTGGGCGTGACCGACCTGGAGATGCTCGACTATCGAGACAGCGGGATGATGGGCTGGGCCCAGAACGACGAGCCCGGGTCGTTCTGGACCACCCCGGTGGAGGACGGTGCGGCCCGTCTGGGCGAGCTGTTCCGCCGCTACCAGCCCCAGGTGGTCGTCACCTACGACCCCAACGGCTTCTACGGCCACCCCGACCACATCCAGGCCCATCGCATAACCGTCGCCGCGGCCGAGCAGACGGGCATCCCCGCCAAGCTGTACTACACAGCCGTGCCCCGCAGCCGGATGAGGGACTTCGCCACTCGCCTTCGCGAGTTCGGTGTCGAAGTACCCGAACCCGAGGACAACGGTCCGCGCGAGGAGTGGGGCACCCCCGACGAGGAGATCACGACCTACATCGACGTGGCTGACGTGGCTGGCAAGAAGTACGACTCGCTGCAATGCCACGCCAGCCAGGCCGACAACGTCTTCTTCTTGAAGATGGGCCGCGACACCTTCGCCGAGGTGATGGGGGTGGAGGCGTTCGTGCGCGCCCGGGACCGCACCGGCGCGCCGGTGCCCGAGTCCGACCTCTTCGCCGGTCTTCGCTAGCTCGATGAACAGGCGCTAGCCCATGAGCGAGGCGGCCGTCGAGGAGCTCAAGGCCTTCGCCCGACAGGTCCTCGCTCCTGCGGTCTACCCCGAACGCATCCCTCTGGAGGTCACCGCCCGCCATCTCCCAGGTGAACCGCTCCCGCCCGACCAGGCGGTGGCGGGCCGGTTCCATCCCTTCGAGCTCGGACAAAGGTGGGGGGGCATGTGGGGCACCACCTGGTTCCGCTGCCGGGCCTCGGTGCCCGACGCGTGGGCCGGCCGACCAGTGGCCGCCCTGGTCCATCTCGGTGGTGCCCGTACCGTCGGCTTCAGCGCCGAGGGCCTCATATGGAGCCCGGACCTCACCCCGGAGCGAGGTCTCCACCACGCCCACCGTGAGTACCTGATCCATGAGGCCGCCGAGCGTCCCGGACCGGTCGACTTCTATATCGAAGCGGCGGCCAACCCCATCCCGCGCTGGCACGCCCCAGAATGGCCCCGGCTGGACCCGGATTACGCCGGGCCGCCTCTCTACGCGCTGGAGCAGGCCGAGCTGGCCACCATCGACCGGGTGGTCGAGGCGTTCTACTTCGACGTGCAGGTGGCCATCCAGATCGCCGAAAGCCTGCCCGGCCGCCGGGACGTGGTCCTCGCCGCCTTGCAGGAGGCGGTCAGATGGGCGACGGAGGGGGAGCGGGGCGCGCTCTCCGAGGCACGCGCTGCCCTCCGCCCCCTCTTCGAGCCGGGTCCGTCCCGGCGGCCGGCCGACCACACCGTTACCGCGGTGGGGCACGCCCACATCGACAGCGCCTGGCTGTGGCCGGTGCGCGAGACCAAGCGCAAGTGCGCCCGTACCTTCGCCAACCAGCTTCGGATGATGGACGACTATCCCGAGCACCGCTTCGCCTGCAGCCAGGCGGTGCAGTACCAATGGGTCAAGGAGGGCTATCCGGACCTGTACGAGCGGATCCGATGCCGGGTGGCCGACGGTCGTTGGGAGCCGGTCGGAGGCATGTGGGTCGAAGCCGACAGCAACATCCCCTCCGGCGAGTCCCTGGTCCGCCAGTTCGTCCACGGAAAGCGGTTCTTCCTGGACGAGTTCGGGATCGAGACCCACGAGATGTGGATACCCGACGTGTTCGGCTACTCGGCCGCCCTACCCCAGATCGCGACCCAGGCCGGCGTCACCGCTCTCGTCACCCAGAAGATGAGCTGGAACGACACCAACGTGTTCCCCCACTCGACCTTCTGGTGGGAGGGCCACGACGGCAGCCGCGTTCTCGCCCACTTCCCGCCCGCCGATACCTACAACGGCGAGTTCGCCGTCGCCGAGCTGGCCGCCGACCAGCGTAACTTCAAGGAGGCGGGCCGTTCCCACCACACCCTTTACCCTTACGGGTACGGAGACGGCGGGGGTGGCCCGACCCGCCAGATGCTCGAATCGGCTCGCCGCTTGGCTGCCGTCGACGGCCTGCCCGAGGTGCGGATCGGGACGGTGGCCGGGTTCCTCGGGCAGCTCCGTGTCGAGGATGCCGACCTCCGGACGTGGGTCGGAGAGCTCTACCTGGAGGCCCACCGGGCCACCAGCACCACCCACGCCGACGCCAAGTGGGGTAACCGGCGGGGGGAGGAGGCCCTCCGGGCCGCCGAGATGTGGTCGGTAGCGGCCGGCTTGGACGAGCGAGCCGAGTTGGATGGCTTGTGGAAGACGCTTCTCTTGAACCAGTTCCACGACATCCTGCCCGGGTCGAGCATCAGGTGGGTCTACCAGGACAGCGCGGCTGATCACGAGCGGATCCTCGCCGCGGCCGGTGCTCTCATCGACCGGTCCCACCGCACCCTCCTCGACAGTGGCCCCGGCCACACCGTCTTCAACCCCAGCTCCTTCGAGCGCCACGAGGTGGTCGAGCTGCCGAACGGCGGGCTGAGCCACGTGCAGGTGCCAGCCTGCGGCTGGGCGCCCGTGCCCTCGCCGGCCCCCGGCCCCCCCCGCCGGGCCGACCAGGTCGACTCTCACCCCGGCTGTCTGGACAACGGCATCCTCCGCGTCACCTACGACGGCCTCGGCCTGATCACGTCCATCTGGGATCACGAGGCCGAGCGCGAGGTCATCGCCCCGGGAGAGCGGGGCAACCTGTTCCAGCTGCACGAAGACCGGCCCAAAGCCTTCGACGCCTGGGACGTCGATCGGGACTACCTGGACCGTTTCGTCGACCTCACCGACCTGGAGGCTGTGGAGCTCCGGACGCCCGACCCGCTCCGGGCCGAGGTCGTGCTCGTGCGGCGATTCGGGGAGTCCCGGCTCGTCCAGACCATGCGCCTCACCTCCGGGTCTCGGCGCATCGAGTTCCACACCGAGGTCGACTGGAACGAGCGTCACCGTTTCTTGAAGGTCGCCTTCCCCGTGGCAGTTCGAGCCACCCGGGCCACCTACGAGATCCAGCACGGCCACATCGAGCGGCCCACCGTGGAGAACACCAGCTGGGACGAGGCCCGCTTCGAGGTCTCGGCCCACCGCTGGGCCCACCTGGGCGAGGCCGGCTACGGCGTGGCTCTGATCAACGACTGCAAGTACGGATACGACGTCCGCGGCCACACCATGAGGTTGTCGTTGCTGCGCGGCCCCGGCTACCCCGACCCTCAGGCTGACCAGGGTCGTCACCGGTTCGCCTACGCGCTCCTGCCCCATCTGGGAGACCTCCGCCAGGGCCGGGTGGTCGAAGAGGCCGAGGCTTTCAACCTGCCCCTCGCCATCCGTTCCGGCACCCGGGCCGGGCCGGGCCAGATCGTCACGGTAGATCGGCCCGGAGTCAGCGTCGAAGCTCTCAAGTGGGCCGACGACGGCGATGGGATCGTCCTCAGGCTCTGCGAGGTGCACGGGTCGCGCGGCCCCGTCCGGGTCTCGCTGGCCAAGCCGTTCGCCTCGGTACGCCGCGCCGACCTCCTCGAGCGGGTCACCGACGAGCTGACTCCCGAAGGCAGGACCGTGACGGTCCACCTACGCCCCTTCGAGCTCGTCACCTTGCGGTTCGAACCACGCGTCTAGGTTCGTAGGCCGTGAAGCTCGGATTGCAGCTCGGCCACTGGGAGGCGGGCCCGCCCGCCGACGCCCTGCAGAGATTGTTGGAAGCCGAGAAGCTCGGCTTCGACATTGCCTTCACGGCCGAGCTGTGGGGCTCCGATGCCTTCACGCCGTTGGCCTGGTGGGGGTCGCAGACCAGCCGCATCAAGCTCGGGACCTCCATCGTCCAGATGTCGGCTCGGACACCGGCGGCCACGGCCATGCAGGCCGTCACCTTGGATCACTTGTCCGGCGGGCGTCTCGTCCTGGGTCTCGGGCTGTCGGGCCCCCAAGTGGTGGAGGGATGGTACGGCCAGCCCTTCTCCAAGCCGCTGGCCCGCACCCGGGAGTACGTGGGCGTGGTACGCCAGGTGCTGGCCCGGGAAGCGCCGGTAACCAGCGATGGGCCCCACTTCCCGCTGCCATATCGCGGCGCGGGTGCCATGGGGCTGGGCAAGCCGCTGCGTCCCATCGTCCACCCGCTGCGGGGCGACCTGCCGATCTATCTCGGGGCGGAAGGCCCCCGGAACGTCGCTCTCACCGCGGAGATCGCCGATGGCTGGCTTCCCATCTTCTTCGCTCCGAGGGTGGGGGACATGTACGCATCGTGGCTCAAGGAGGGCTTCTCCCGGCCCGACGCCCGCCGCCACCCGCGGGACTTCGAGATCGCCGCGAGCTGCCAGGTCGTGGTCACCGGCGAGCGTGAGCGGGTGCTCGAGTCCATGAAGCCGAGACTCGGCTTCTACATCGGGGGCATGGGCGCGAGAGAGATGAACTTCCACAAGAACGTGTTCTCCCGGATGGGTTACGAGAAGGAAGCCGATCAGATCCAGGGTCTGTTCCTCGAGGGCCGACGAGACGAGGCGATAGCCGCCGTGCCCCTGGCCATGGTCGAGGACGTCTCGTTGGTCGGGACCCGAGAGCAGATCCGGGCCCAGCTGCCCATGTGGGAGGAGGCCGGGGTCACCACGCTGGTCGTCGGGGCCCGCAGCCTCGACGAGATGCGCCAGCTGGCCGAAGTGGTCCTCGCCTGACGACCCGGGGCTATCCCCGGCCCGAGTCCACGGGCACATCCGAATCATCGAGGAACGGGCTGAGCGGATGGGGTAGGTCCAGGCCCGCGACCCGGCGGTTCTCGAACGACCCGGAGGCCAGCAGGTCGGGCCCGGGCGAACGCCCGGCCGGTCGGAGCCGCCCCGAGCCCGGGCCGAGGAGGGGTTGAGTGGCCGCCGCGAGGGACACCTCGACCTGCTCGACCTGCTTCCCGAGGTCCCTGACCACGATGGCGGCCAGGATCGCCAAGGTGGCGGTGAGACCCGTGATGGGGTCGGGGTAGCTGACCAGGGGAGGGGAGTAGGTCCCGTCGTCTCGCTCGCCCAGACCCAGCGCGGCGTGCACGCCGCTGCCGTACGCGACCCAGTCGCGGTGAGGGCCTGGGGGGAAGGCGGGCATGGACACCCCGACCGGCCCGGCCGGCAGCGGCGAGAAACCGAAGTTCGCCATCACCCGGGGCGAGAACGAGTCGACCACCACCGCGCACCGCCGGGCCAGCCGGGCGAACTCCTCGCGGTCGGCCGCGACCCGCAAGTCGAGCGCCACCCGGTTCTTGCCCCGGTTCAAGGCGTTCCACATGGCCGAGTCCCGGCCCGGCTCCCGTAGCCGGCCGTACGGGTGGATGCCCCCACCGCGTGTGGCCCGGAAGCCGTCGAGGCGGGCGTCGGGCTCCACCTTGTGGACGGTGGCTCCGAGCCCGGCCAGGAGCCAAGTGGCGAGCGGCCCGGCCCACATGGCGGTCAGGTCGCACACCTCGACCCCCTCGAGCGGACGGGTCCGAGACGTAGCCGCGGCACGCGCCTCGACGGCGCGCACCGCGCCGACCACTATCGGCGGCCGGCGCGCTTCGCGGTGCCACGGCCGGTACTCGCACACCGCCAGCCGCCACTCCTGGGCGGCCGCCGCTACTTTCGCGGCGTCCGCGTCTGTGGGCAGGGTGCCGAGCACCGTCTCGAAGCTCTCCCGGTCACCCGGGGAGCCCAAGTCGGCATGCAGCCATCCTCCGCCGGGTGCCTGGACAGGGGGCGGGATGGGCTGGCCGGCAGGCGACCGGTAGGCCACGGCCATGACCTCGGGAAGGAAGACCTGGGTCGCCACGCC
>JAFAWZ010000271.1 GCA_019241495.1 Acidimicrobiales bacterium
AGGTTCGTTGAGCTCCAACAGCGCGACGTTGCCGTCCACGGTGACGACGGTCAACCCGTACTCGCGACTCTCCATCTGTGTTCCTTCCTGTGTGTTCACTGCCGCCGAGGCCTTCGAGCTGGGCCTGGTCAACCGGGTGGTCCCCGACGACGAGACGGTCAAGACGGCGCTCGACATCGCCCATCAGATCGCCGAGCTGCCGGCCGTGGCCGTGGCCTTCACCAAGCAGGCCATGAACCGGGCGTTCGGACTGACCGACACCTACGACTTCGAGCGTCTCGAAGCCACCTACCTGCAGCAGGAACCCGAGAGCATGGCGGCCATGGCTCGCAAGCGCTCGGAGTACTGAAGGTTCATTACCGACCGGGTCGCGCCTAGCATGCCGAAGAGAGGGTGAGAGTAGGGAGGACGACATGAGCACCACTACGGAACTTCCCAGGATCGTCAACTTCAACCTCGATCAGGTCGAGTGGACACAGGTCGCGGCGCCGCGCGCCGACGACCCCAGGATCCCCGAAGCGGTCCGCGCCGACGTGGACCTCGAAGAGTTCTGGCGGAAGGGGATGTGGACTTCCTACATCGACGCCGGCGCCTTCAACCTGCTGGGTGTGAAGCTGGCACCGGACTTCACCATCCCCCGGCACCACCACAACCTCCATCAGCTCGTCCTGGTACACGAAGGGGAGATCTGGCAGGGGGCGCTGCGGTTCGGGCCCGGCGACGCCTACTTCACCCGGGCCGGCCATCCCTACAGCGTGACCGCTGGTCCCGAGGGCTCGGTCGCCTTCGAGATCCGCTACGAGCCCATCTCCGAGCTCACTATCGTCTGGGACGAAGCCGACCCGGCCAAATGGGTGCACGGCCGGCGACCACACAACTAATAATTCTCGAGACAGGTTCGAATGGATAAAAAGGAAATCTCTCCCGCCGACGCCCGCCTGCTCGAACTGGCCATGGGCGACAAGAAAGCCCAAGAGCCCATGGCGGTCCTGCGGAGGGTGCCGGAGGCGACCAAGGCAGTGCTCGGAGTAATTGGCGCGGCCAATGCCGAGGTGTGGAGCGGGCCCCACCTGTCGTCCCGCACCCACTGCCTGGTCAACCTGGCCACCCTTGCTTCGGTCAACCGCCCGGTCGAGCTGCGCATCAGGGTGCGAGGACTGCTGGTTGGCGGGATCGAGGTCGGCGAGATCGCCGACGTGTTCATGCACACGGCCGCCTACTGCGGTTTCCCGGCCGGGGTCGAGGCCATCCGCACCCTCGCTGAGGTGGTGGAGGAACTCCAGGCCGAGGGTCTGCTCCCGGTCGCTGACGGCAAGGCCGTGCCCTCGACCTCAGACAGTCGCTAGAGCGACCGCCATACCGGTCACCGGCGCGCCAGCGCGGAATATGGCAGCCCCTCTATCGCCTTCGCTGTTGGCGGTAGTCACGTAGAGGTTTCTCGGGTCGGCCTGGCCGAAGCAGACGCTGATGGCGCGGGTGGTGGGAACCTCTATCCGGTCGATCACCTGGCCCCCCGGGTCGATGCGACGCACGCCTCTGCCCCCGGCTACCCACAGGCAACCCTCTTCGTCCATAGCCACTCCGTCCGCTGACTCCTCCGGTGCCACCAGGGCCCGCCGCCCACTCAGCCGCTCGCCGTCGGACACGTCGTGAACGATGATCCCCTCGACTGAGGTGACGTGGTACAGCCGGGCGCCGTCCGGGGACACCGCGATCCCGTTGGAGAGTCCGTCGAACTCGTAGAGGACCTCGTATCCGTCGGGTCCGATGCGGTAGAGCTCGCCATAGGGCCGGCGGCGATGCTCCGGCACCATTCCAGGTCCCCCGACCGGTGATCCGTCAGGGTAGCGATCGCGTACCGAGCCGACCAGGACGCGGCCCAGGTGGTCCACGCCGAGATCGTTGAACGTGCGCACCGTGGGATCTTGGAGGACGGTCCGGGGCTCGGCCGATCCGGTGGTCGCGACGTGCTGGACCGTCCGGCCGCTGATGACCAGCCCACCGTCGGCGTGGAGAGCGATGCCCCCCACGGCGCGCCGCTTCGGGACGACCTGGTCGACCCGACCGTCAGGCCACCAGCGGTAGACCCCGCCGTCGTAGATGTCAGAGAAGTACAGCTCGCCCCCCGGACCCGCGCAAGGCCCTTCGACTATCGAATATCCGGTGAGGAGCGTCTCGACGTCAGCCGGCGCGGGCCGTGAGCTCATGCCCCGGCTTCGGCGAGGAGCTGCCGGTTGGCCAGCCGCCAGCGCCCATCGCCGTCGCGCCGGAGCCGGTCGCGGTACTCGCCGATGCGCATCAGCTCAGGTCCGCTGCCAGTCACCTTGATGAGCTGCCACACCGAGCGGCTGGTCGCCTCGTCGCCGTCTACGGTCACCACGATGGTCGTCAGCGCGTGGCGGACATGTGATCCTGGGCCCAACCGGCCCTCCTCGCGTGTGGACCTGGCCCGTTGTTCGAGCGCGGCCCGCCCTTCGAAGGGCGGGCCCGGCGGCACCTCGAGCACGGCGTCGGCCGTGAAGCAATCGAGGTACTCGTCGATCTCCCCCGTGTCGGTCACCTGGGCCAGGCGGGCGAGCAGGTTGCGAATCTCGTCATGGTCCGATTCGTGCATATCGCAGGAGACTATCGCGCCACATCGCCGTCACAGCAGGGGGAAAGGGTCGGTCTCGACCCGCTCTTTTCGAGTCAGGGCTCTAATGATGGCCACTTCGCCGTGGCGGTGCCGGGCCGCATCGACCAGGTGCCGGATGGTGAGCGCGGCGGCCTCGGCTGGAAGCTCGGTCGCCGATCCCACGCTGGCGGCCAGGTCGTCGAGGTGGACGACCAGCTCGACCACCCGGGTCTCCAAATAGTCGTCGAGGCGCATGGCCCGTCGGCCGGTGACCTCGACCAACCGATCGGCCGGCTCGCTACCGAGCCGCTCGGTCAATCGTCGGTGGAGGGCGAGTAGTTCCTCTACGATCACCGCCTGCCCTCGTGCCGCCAGCGCCGTCGCACGGTCCCGGATGGCGGCGTGGGCGTCAGGAGCTTCCCGGGCAGAAGGCATGTACGAGTAGTAGGTGGCCGGGGGTAAGGGCGCCACGGTTGGCGGTTCACGGTCGAGGAAACGCTCGATCGCCAAGGTCGAGCTGAGAACGTGGCCGGCGACGTCTCCGACCTCGTAGGTATCCAGCGCGCTGGGATGGGACCAGGCCGCGCCGACCTCCGGGGTCGCAGCCAGCGTGGCGAACGCGCCAACTGAGTCGAGAAGAGCGGAACGGGTGCCCATGTCAGCTTCTCAGCCTACGAGGCCGAAGGCCCCGGCCCGACCGGCCAAGAGCTCGAATCGGCTTCCTCGTCGAAGCCTTCGTGCTCTCGACCGGTCACTTGGCCGTTTCTCAGCTGCCGCCTTGGGCCTTCTGGATGGCAGGGAGGTCGTTGATGGTCCCCGGGAGGGTTTGGAAATGCCCGTCCTTGGCGATCGACGCCACGCTGGTGGCGTTGAACAGGCGCGTCCAACCTTTCACCGGAAGCGGCGACGAGAACTTGATCGACACCGGGTAGGTCGACAACGAGGCCGTGACCTTGTCGAGGGCGGCGAGGATGGTCAGGTTGTTGACGTTCTTGAGACCCTTGGCCGCTTCGCCGAAGAGAGTGACCCCGGACCAGGCCTGGGCCGCGAAGGTGCTCGGCTGGGCGCTGCCTTCAGCCTGCATGTCACTGACGAATTGCTGGACGTGAGGGTCATCCGGCACGGGATAGGTATTGGTCGCGTTGACGAGCCCGTTGGTAATGGATCCGAGCTTGACCAAGAGGGCGTCGTTGAGCCCGACGCTGCCGATCATGATGTTCGGGTTGGAGCTCTGGCGGGCGGCGGTCAGGAACTTGATGTAGTTGGCCGTCGGGATGATGGGCAGCAGGCACCCGGCGCCGGAGTTGATGGACGCGGTGACATATGGGGTCACGTCGGCCACTGTGTTGGGAACGGTGGTCTCATAGACGACCTTTCCTCCCGCGACCTCGAAGCCGGCCTTGGCCACCGCGGTGGAGAACGCCGATGCCGCTGAGCTGCCCTGCATCAGGGCGAGCTTGGTGCACCCCATCTTGTACATCTCGATGGCCTCGGCGGAAAACGTACCGGGAGGACCGGCATCTGCAGGGAAGGACACCTTGCTGTTCAGCTCTTGGCTGGAGGCCGGGGACGAGCCGATCCACGGGATGTTGGCGGCTTCGAGGATCGGGATGATGTTTTGCCCGTAGGACGTGTAGCCGGTCACCGCGGCGGCCACCTTGTCGCTGACCGCTTGCTGGGCGCAGGCGGCGGCCACGTTCGGGTCGTACTGGTCATTGCAGGACAGGATCTGGATCTGCTGGCCGTTGAGGCCGCCGGCCTTGTTGATCCGTTCGGCCGCGGCCTTGGCGCCGTCTACCGCCTCGGGAAAGCCGAACTGAGACGACTGTATCGTGGCTATGACCATTACCTTGATCGGCCCTTGAGACCCGCTCGCCGAGCCGCCGGTCTTGGTACTGGAACTACAGGCAGTGGCAGTGACGACCAAGCCGGCCGCGGCAAGTGCTGTTAGTCGGTACCTCGTGCTCACCCGCCTGTGCTTTCGGCTTCGAGCAGCACAAGGCGACTGGTGTCCTCGGTCCATCCTTATTCCTCCTTGTCGGTTCACCGCGACCCCCTCGCGGCAGGCGTCGGGCGCGACCGCACCCCCCAGGCGCATGCTACTATGCCGCGGCATCGAAGCCCAGCATCCAGGATGCTGAGGCCAGCGTTTCGAAGCAGGAGAGTGAGAACCGAGGAGGGGGAACCAGGCTCATGGTGCGTTCGATCGGCTATGGCCGAGCTAGGGCCTCCTGCTCGGTAGAGGAGCAGACAGCAGCATGAAGATACCGGTCCAATATCTGATCCTGGGTCTCGGTCTGGGCGGTATCTACGCCCTTTCGGCCCTCGGACTCGTATTGGTCTATCGCGCTTCTGGAGTCATCAACTTCGCCAACGGCGCAATCGGGATGGTCGGCACGTACCTGTTCTACGAGCTCCACGCCAAGAACGGGTGGTCCTTCGCGGCGGCCATCGTCCCGAGCCTCATCGCGAGCGCCGTGATCGGCTACCTGGCCCAGGTCCTGTTCATGAGCCGTTTGCGCAACGCCTCCCCACTCGTTCGGCTGCTAGCAACGATTGGTCTTTTGATCAGCCTCCAATCGGCGATGGCCCTCAGGTACCCGGCCCAGCTCCTCGTCCTGAAGTCCTCCCTGCCCACCAAGGGGCTGCACATCCTCGGAGTGGTCGTTGGCGAGGATCACATACTGATCTTCGTCATCGCACTGGTGCTGGCCGGCGCCTTGGGGGCCGTGTACAAGTTCACCCGCTTCGGCTTGGCGACCACCGCCGTGTCCGACGACATGATCGCCGCTGAGTCGCTCGGATATTCCGCCAACCTGATCGGGGCGTTCAACTGGGCCATAGCTTCGGCCCTCTCCGCCCTGGGCGGGATCCTGCTCGCCCCGATCATCGGTTTGACCGTCGGAGAGCTGACGACCCTGCTGGTTCCGGCCCTCGCCGCAGCGGTACTCGGGTCCATGGTGTCCTTCCCGGTGACCGTGGGGGCGGCTCTGGCCATCGGGATCGTCCAGTCCGAGATGAGCTGGTATGTCAAGACGGGCGGCTGGTCTCAGGTCGTGCCCTTCGTCGCCATAGTCGTCGTGTTGGCCATGAGGGGAACGACCATCCCGGGCCGCGGGTTCCAGGTCCAGAAGCTCCCGCGAGTCAGCAGCGGGAGGATCAAGCCAGGCAACGTGATCGTGGCGGTGGGGGCTGGGCTCGCCTTGATCGAGCTGTGGCCCATCGCATGGGTGAACGGGACGGCGGTGACCCTTGCGATAGCGATGCTCTTGCTGTCGTTCGTGGTGCTGACCGGCTATGCCGGCCAGCTCTCCCTGGCCCAGTTCGCGCTGGCCGGGATAGGGGCGTTCGTCGCCGGTCGGCTCATCGCCGCCCACCACGTCCCGTTCCCCCTCGATCTGTTGGCGGGTTTCGTGGCCGCCGCGCCTGTCGGATTCCTCGTCGGACTTCCGGCGGTTCGAACACGCGGGTCGAACCTGGCCATAGCCACGCTGGGTCTCAGCGTGGCGGTGGAGGCCCTTGTCTTCGACAGCTATTCATGGACGGGCAAGTCCAACGGTACGAACATCGGGTCGCCGAAGTTCTTCGGCATCAACCTGAGCGCCATAACCCATCCTCGGACCTACGCCGTGTTCACGCTCATCCTGGTGACGCTGGTCGGCATGTGCGTCGCCAACCTTCGCCGGGGCCGGACGGGCCGCCGTCTGCTGGCCATACGGGCGAACGAGAGGGCGGCCGCCGCCCTCGGCCTGAGGGTCGCATCACTCAAGCTGTATGCCTTCGTGCTCGGCTCGATGATCGCTGCGTTGGGCGGGATCCTGCTGGCCTTCCGGAACACGTCCATCGTCTACTCCGACTTCACCGCCACCACCTCGATCAACCTGGTCGGCCAGGCCATCGTGGGCGGCGTGGGATACGTCTCAGGTCCGGTCTTCGGCGGCACCCTCCAGCCGGCCAGCCTAGGGACCAACATCGGCAACCTGGTCTTCGGCCAGCGGGTCCAGGAATACCTACCGCTGGTCAGCGGCATCCTGCTCATCATCATCCTGATTCGATCGCCCGACGGAATGGCCAGCCACTCGGCTCACAACGTCGGAAAGCTCATCCGCCTCCTGGCCCGCTTGTTGCCGTCGCAGCTCCGCAGGCATCCTCCCCAAGAGGTGGGCACGGCAGCCGCACCGGGGGGCGTGACCTACTCGAGCGGACCCCGCGAGCACAAAGCCCTCGAGGTGCGGGGGCTCTCGGTCACCTACGGCGGGGTGAGGGCGCTCGACGGCGTGAGCCTTGAGGTGAGGCCGGGCAGCGTGGTCGGTCTCATCGGTCCGAACGGAGCGGGCAAGACGACGCTCATCGACGCGGTTACCGGTTTCACCCACGTGACGTCGGGGGACATCCTGCTCGACGGGATGTCGCTGCGCGGGGTGCCGCCTCGCATCCGGGCCGACAAGGGAGTCGGACGCTCCTTTCAGTCGCTGGAGCTGTTCGAGGACATGACGGTCCTCGAGAACATCCTGGTGGCGACCGAGACGTACTCCCCGGTCAGCTACGCCCGGGATCTGTTCGCTCCGGGCACGCCCGTGGTCTCCCCGGTGGCCAACGCCGTCATAGACGAGTTCAAGCTGCGCGGGGATCTCCAGCGGATCCCGTCGGAGCTTCCCTATGGAAAGCGGCGTCTGGTCGGCATAGCCCGGGCCATAGCGGCCGAGCCATCGATCCTGCTCCTCGACGAGCCGGCGGCCGGCTTGGGCGACTCCGAACGCGATGAGCTGGTTGCCCTGATACGGGCCATGTCAGAGGAGCGAGGCATCGGCATCCTCCTCGTCGAGCACGACGTGGATCTGGTGATGCGGGCCTGTGACCGGGTAACGGTGCTCGACTTCGGCCGGGTGATCGCCCAAGGCTCGGCGGCCGAAGTCCGATCGAACCCGGCCGTCATCGAGGCCTACCTGGGCGGCGGAGCCGAGCGCGAGCCGCATGTGGCCCAGCGGGACACGGAAGGCCATTCGAACAACGAGCGCATCGGGGTAGCCGTGGACGGGCCGGACCAATGAGGCTGGCGAGAGCGGGTGGTGAGCAGCCCCGCGAGACCGGAGGTGCGGTTCTCGAAGGTCGCTCCTTGTTCATCGGCTACGGGGCGGTCCCGGTCGTCCGCGACCTGAACGTGGCCGTCCAACCCGGAGAGGTCGTCGCCCTGCTCGGGCCGAACGGGGCTGGGAAGTCCACCCTGCTGAAGGCTCTCTCCGGGGTTTTGTCACCGATCTCGGGCTCGATCGACCTGCTCGGTCGTAGCGCACCGGCGGGACTGTCGGCCCGCTGCCGAGCCGGGCTCGCCTACGTGCCCGAAGGGCGGTCGATCTTTCCCTCTCTTTCGACGGCCGAGAACCTGCGGCTCGGTCGGGGCGGCACGGAGGCCGCCCTCAAGCTGGTGCCCGCCCTCCAGCCGCTCCTTTCCCGCCGGGCCGGCCTACTCTCGGGAGGAGAGCAGCAGTACCTGACCCTGGCCCGGGCCATCGCCGCACAGCCCGCCATCCTCTTGGCCGACGAGCTGTCGCTCGGCCTGGCCCCGATCCTCGTCCAATCGCTGATGCGGTCCGTCCGCGAGGCGGCGGATCGTGGGCTCGGCGTCTTCCTGGTGGAGCAGCACGTGCGCCAAGCACTGGACATCGCCGATCGGGTGATGGTCATGCGGCGCGGGGAGGTGGTCCTGCAGGACACGGCGGAGAACCTGAGGGGCCGCATCGGCGACATTGAGGCCGCCTATCTGAGCGAGAGCACTCTGACCGGATAAGGCCCCGATCGGGGGCGGCTACCTCACAGGCGCCCAGATCGGCGCGTCGGTGCCGGGCGGGACAGCCGTGCGGCGCCAATACAGGGGAGTGGCGCCGAGCTCGATCGGGGGAAGGAGATGCTCGAGGTGGCCGTAGGCGGTTGTCTCGCTCACTGTCCATGAAGAGAGGTCGCCGAGCCCCCTCGACCGGGCGGGGTCGCATACGGCCCCCAGGCTCTCCAGCCACATGGCCGTCTGGCTCAACGAGACGCGCACCCGGTAGCTGCCCCCCTCCACGGCTCGCCGGCGTAGCGCGGCGATGGTTCCGAGCGCGGCCAGGCAGCCGGTCATGTAGTCGCACACCGTTCCCGGTAGCCCCTCCGGCTTACCCGTCCCTCCGAGGGTGGTGGCGATCCCCGTCGCGGCCTGGGCGATGGGCTCGAAACCCCGCCGGCTCCGCCAAGGCCCGATGTCGCCGTAGCAGCTCATGGAAACGGAGATGATGCCGGGGCGGAGGGCGGCTAGATCGTCAGCGCCGAATCCCCGGGCCTCGAGGGCTCCGGCCCGGTAACCGTCGGCGAAGACGTCGGCACCGGGCACGAGGTTGCGGAGGGTCGCCTGGTCGCCGGGATCGTCGAGGTCCAACAGGGCGGACCGCTTCCCGTGGCCGGTCTCCACCAAGCTGTCCTTGACGTTTATCAACTTCGGTGAGTTGACGAGCAGGACATCGGCGCCCAGATCGGCGAGGTGACGGCCCTGGACCGGTCCGGCCAGGATGCGGGTCAGGTCGAGCACCCCGATGCCCGCCATGGGGGCCGGTCCTCCGGGAGTGAATGGCTCGGGGGGCGAATCGCCTATGCGCTCGACCGACACTGGGCCGAGCGAGGAGACGGCCCGCCCCTGAGGGTGGGCCTGCCACTCTTCGGCAGTGCGAGCCACCACCCCGCACTGGCCGGCTGCCGCCAACGCCTCTTCCAGCTCCGCCGATGGCCAGCGGGCGACTGCGGCGGTGATGTCGTCTGCCTGGTTGGTGCACCCGAGCACCCCCAAGGTGCCGTCGATGAGATGCGGGAACGGTCCGCACAGTTCGACCCAGCGCCCGTCGGCGCAGCGCTCGTAGCCCACGACCGGTTTCCACGGCACGTTCTCGACGGGCCGCCCATCCAGTCGCTGCAGGCGATGGGCGTGTATCGCGGCGGCAGCGCGAACCACGTCGACGCTGACAGGCTGGGCCATCCCCGTGCGGTCGTGCCACACCGTCGCGGCGGCCACACCGACAGCCGCCAGCACAGCGGCGGCTGCCTCTCCGACCGGGTAGGCGCAGGGGAGCACCGGATCGGCCCCCCGGATCTCGGCGACCACGGCCGGCGCCGGAGTCAGCCCGGCGGCCGAGAAGAGCGAACCGATGCGCGCCGAATGCGTCTGATCAGCCATGACTTCAGTCGTACCGTCAGTCATCGCGTCTCCCCGCGACATGTAGATGTTGCTCTGCGCCATGATAGGGGCGTGAGCCTGCGACCGTCGGTGTGCCGGATCTGCCCTCAAGGTTGTTCTGTGCTGGTAGACGTCCAAGATGGGCGGGCGACGCGTGTCATCGGCGACCGGGCCGACCCGGTGTACCAGGGCTATTCCTGCGTCAAGGGGCGAGAGCAGCATCACCAGCTGACCCACCCAGACCGCCTACTGCACAGCATGAAGCGAGGCCCCGACGGCGGCTACAGCCCGATCCCGGTGGAGAGGGCCATGGACGAGATCGCCGAGCAGCTGATGCGCATTCGCGACGACCACGGCCCGCGTGCCATCGCCGGCTACACCGGCACTTACATAATCACGAGCGCCCTGAACGGGACGTTCCACTCCGGGCTCATGCGCGGAATCGGGACGTCCATGACCTTCACCGCTTCGATGATCGACAAGCCGGGCAAGCCCATCGCCAAGGCCCTGCACGGTGCGTGGATGGCGCCCCAACAGGGCTACATCGATCCTGATGTGGCATTGCTGGTTGGGCTCAACCCGTTCGTGGCCTACCAGGGATTCCCGCTCGGCCACCCCGGTAAGTGGCTCTCCGGCCAGCTCGCTCGCGGCATGACGCTGATCGTGGTGGACCCGAGGCGCAGCGACGTCGCCAAACGGGCGACCATTCACCTGCAGGTCCGGCCCGGCCAGGATGCCGTGGTGCTGGCCGGGATGCTGCGGGTGATCTTGACAGAAGATCGTTGCGACGCCGACTTCGTCAGGACCCACGCCACGGGGGTGGAGGAGCTGCGGCGGGCGGTGGAGCCATTCACCCCTGACGTGGTGGCCTCCCGTGCGGGGATCGACGCAGACGACCTGGTCCGCGCGGCGCGCTGCTTCGCAGAGGCCCGGCGGGGGTATGCCCAGGCTGGAACGGGCCCCAACATGCACGGGCGGGGCACTTTGAACGAGTACCTCGTGCTCTGTCTCGACACGCTCTGCGGTCACTTCTCGCGGGCGGGGGAGGAAATCCGAAACCCAGGGACGCTGATCCCGACCGTCTCGGCCAAGGCCCAGGCACGATCCCCCTGGCCGGCGTACGGCTTCGGCGAGCACCTGCGCGTCCGTGGGCTGACCGACACCGTGGCGGGACTCCCGACAGCCGCCCTCCCCGAAGAGATCCTGACCGAGGGGCCGGGTCAGGTCCGGGCTCTGATAAGCCTGAACGGCAACCCAGTCGCGGCGTTCCCCGACCAACTCCTGACCATCGAGGCCATGCAGGCCCTCGAGCTGCTCGTGCAGATCGACCCGTGGATGTCTCAGACGGCGCGCTTCGCCCACTACGTGATCGCGCCGAAGATGCCGCTCGAGATGGCCGGCACGAGCTTCTACCAGGACTCCCACCTCTTGATAGGGAATGGCTACGGTCCGCTCGACCCCCACGGTCAGTACACGCCGGCCATCGTCTCGCCGCCGCCCGGCTCCGAGGTGATCGAAGAGTGGGAGTTCTACTACGGCGTCGCGACGCGGATGGGCATCGAGCTCTCGGTGGGGGGAGTGGCTCTCGACATGACCCACAAGCCGACTACCGATGATCTGCTCGAGTTGTTGCATCGCGGCTCGCGCATTCCCCTCGCGGAGGTCAAACGCTTCGAGGGCGGAGCGTTGTTCCGGGAGCCTCGCGTCGTCATAGCCCCGATGGACCCAGGTTGGACGGGCCGTTTGGACGTGGGCAACGCTGAGATGATGGCCGATCTCCGGGACGTGTCAGAGGAGGTGGCAGAAGCCGAGGTCGACGAGGAGGGGCGCCGCATCTTCCGCTTGGTCTGCCGCCGCCTGACCCACATGATGAACTCGGCGGGCGCCAACCTTCCGGCGTCGAACCACGGGAAGGCCTACAACCCGGCCTTCATGCATCCCGGCGATCTGGCCGAGCTCGGTCTGAACAACGGTGACGTCGTGGAGCTGAGATCGGCCCGCGCCAAGATCGTCGCCATCGTCGAGGCGGACTCCAACGTGCGCCGCGGGGTGATCTCCATGGCCCACTCGTTCGGGGACGTGCCCGAGCGTGACGAGGCGTACCGGGAGATCGGGTCGAACACCGGCCGACTGGTCGCCATAGCCGATCGCTACGAGCGTTACTCGGGCCAGCCCCGCATGAGCAACGTCCCGGTGACGGTGGCGCCGCTCATCACGGCTGCGACGGCTGCGACGTCGGCCGCTGCTCGGCGGGCGTAGGTCGGCCGCGGGTGGCGGCGAGCGATCCGGAATCTGCGGGCGCTTGTCTCCATTTCGTGGCGACAGGCGCCCTCAAAAAGCCGAAGTTGCCATAGATTCAAGGGTGAAATGACACGACGGTATGTGTCGGGGCGGGAAGGCGGGCTGCCGCCGGCCGGCCGTCAGGCCACGTTGGCGGCCAACTGGTCCAGGGCCTTCAGCACCTCGTCGGCGCCGGCGGGCGGGAGGCCCAGGATGACGCGGTCCACCCCGGCCTCCTCGAGCGCTCCGAGCTGTTGGGGAGGAGCCCCGTAGACGGTGACGGGGATGCGGTCGCGACCCGCGGCGGCGGCCTTCGACTGGAGCAACGCTATGTCGTCGGCGAGGGCCCGCTCGGTGAGCGCCATGGCCGGAAGCCACTCGTCGCCGTATTCCAGCACCCGGTCGATGACGCCGGGCCCGTTGCCGCCGACGAGGATCGGGATACCTCCCGGTTGCAGGGGCTTGGGCCACTGCCAGGTGGGCTCGACCTTCACGAGGGAGCCTTCGTAGTGGGCGACCTCGTCGGTCCATAGCGATCGGATGGCGCCGACCCGCTCGCGCAGCAAACGGAAACGGGTTCGCGGGTCGGTGCCGTGGTTCTCCATCTCCTCGAGGTTCCACCCGCCTCCTACACCGAACAAAGCCCGCCCTCCCGAGACCTGATCAAGGCTCGCCATCGCTTTGGCGGTGGCGATGGGATCGCGTTCCATGAGCAGGCACACGCCGGGGCCCAGCTTGATGCGCTTCGTTACGGCGGCCGCCACGGCCAGCGCCACGAACGGATCGAGCAGATGCGAGTACTCACGGGGCAGCTCGCCCCCGCCCGGGAACGGAGTGCGTCTCGACACCGGGATATTGGTGTGGTCCGGCAGCAGCATGGACTCGAATCCTCGCTCCTCCACCGCGACGGCGAGCTCGGCCGGCCCTATTGTGTATTCGGTGAACCATATCGTCACGCCGAGCTTCACGCTGTCCCCACCCTCGTGTTCAGGATCGGTCGATACTGTAGCTCCCGGACGTGGATCGGCGAGGTAGTCGGGCCCGAAGCGGTTCCGTTCGGAAAGGAGCAGATTGATCGTGGCTGAAGACGGCAACGCCAACGACAACGAATTGTGCCCGAGCTGCATGCGAAAGCGTGACGACCCGATGAGATTCGGAGGGGGTTCCTGCCCCCATCCTTTCCACCGAACGCCTCCGGCCCGCGAAAGCGATAGTTCGCCCAAGGCGCCCTGACGCCCCCAGCCGTGGCCACGATGCTCGCCGGCGACGCCGTTCGGCGGGCCCTCGAGGCGGTGGACGAACGCGAGTCTGTCGTCCGCGCCTGGGCCCACTGCGATCCCGACCAGGCGATCGCGGTGGCCCGACGTGTCGATGAATCACTGCAGCCCGGGCCGCTGGCCGGCCTAGTGCTCGGAGTCAAAGACGTCTTCGACACCGCGGACATGCCTACCGCCTACGGCTCGGCCATCTACCAGGGCCATGTGCCGAGTTGGGACGCTGCGGCCGTTGCCATGCTGCGGGCGGCTGGGGCGGTCTGCCTGGGCAAGACGGTCACCGCTGAGCTGGCCCTGGTCACGCCCGGGCCGACGACCAACCCCCACCGGTCCACCCACACGCCGGGGGGGTCCTCGAGCGGATCGGCGGCTGCTGTCGCCGCCGGAATGGCCGACATCGCGCTCGGCACGCAAACCGCGGGATCGACGATCCGCCCCGCGAGCTATTGCGGGGTGTTCGGCTTCAAGCCCACCTATGGCACTGTGTCCGTCGCCGGCCTCAAGCTGGTGGCCCCCAGCCTCGACACCGTCGGATGGTTTGCCCGTACCGTGCCCGAGCTGGATGCCGTGCGGGTGGTGCTGACCGGCCGATCACCGTACGTGCCGCTTACCGAACCACCGAGGCTGGGCTGGCTGAGAGGTGACGACATCGACCGGGCGGATCCCGACAGTCGGGCGGCGATCGAGCGAGCTGCCCGCGTGGCTGTCGAACACGGGGCGGATGTGATCGACATCGAGCTTCCGGCCGACATCCAGAGCCTGTCGTCGAAGCAGGCGCTGGTCCAAGGCTATGAGGCGGCCCGCTCGCTCACTTGGGAACGGACCCATCACCCCGACCTCCTGTCCCCGCCGTTGCGCGAGCTCCTCGATTGGGGAGCAAACGTACAGCCGGCTGAGTACGACGGCGTCAGGACGGGCACCGTCCGGGCCCGGGCCGGGCTGGCTCGGTCCTTCGCCGGGGTCGACGCGGTGCTGACCGTCGCGGCCAGCGGGGAAGCGCCCGCCGATCTGAACCAGACCGGGACTCCCAGGTTCAACCGGCTCTGGACGCTCCTCGGTGTGCCGGCGGTCAACGTTCCCGGTCTCACCGGCGCCACCGGGCTTCCGGTCGGCGTCCAGCTCGTTGGCTGCGACGACGCCGCGGTCCTCGCCTGCGCGGGGTGGCTGGGCGAACGCGTGCTGCCCATCTGAGACGTCGACCCAACCAACCCCCCGGGCCTGTGGACAGGTCCCCGGCCAGCCGGTATGCTGTATGCAGGATGCACTGACGCCGGTGGCCTGATGCCCACACGGTGGCACCCAGACCGGATCCATCAAGGGTCGATCAAATGAAGTCCGGACAGTCAGGGGGGGACGGATCAGATGACATCGGTCAGCGTTGGAAACGAGAGCTCCGTAGGTAGTCGGGACCCCGAAGAGCGCGTGGTGGTCATCTCGTGCGACACACACGTCGGACCGGACATGAGCCAGCTTCGCCCCTATTGCGAGGCACGGTACATCGACGACTTCGATCGCCTGTCGAAAGCCATCGCCGGCGTCGCCACCGAACAACACGACACCGTTGACCGATACCGCACCCGTGCCGGGCGAGGTTTCGGACAGTGGAACAGCGACTTTCTCCGGGCCATGCGGGCCAACACAGAAAGCTCGGGGGAGCACGACTTCGACCGACGGATGAAGGATCTCGACCGGGACGGGATATCTGGCGAGGTCATCTTTCACGGGTCCCAGAACATCAATCCCCTTCCCTTCGCCGACCACGGCCAGTCATCGGAGGCCTCCTCTCTCGAGCTGAAGAGCGCCGGGATACGGATCTACAATCGCTGGCTGGCCGATTTCGTCTCGGTGCAGCCCGAGCGTCATGCCGGTCTGGCCCATCTCCCCGTGTGGGACCCCGAAGCGTGCGTGCAAGAGGTCGAGTGGGCCAGGGCGGCCGGTTTGCGGGGCATCAACCTGCCCGGGCTCAGGCCCTACGACCGGTCCATTCGGCTGTACAACGACCCTGTGTGGGAGCCGCTGTGGACGGCCAGCGCTTCTCTCGAGATGCCACTGGTGAACCACTCGGCCCCGGATGTGGTGCTGACCCGCACTGACACGGTCGAGGCCTATTCGCTCCTATTGATCGAATCGCAGGTCGTGTCCCGGCGCTTCGTTCCCTGGTTGATATACAGCGGGGTATTCGAGCGCCATCCCACCCTGCAAGTGGTGCTGACCGAGTACCGCCCGGGGCCCTGGATCCGAGTGCTCCTGGACGAGATGGACTCGGCCTACTACAACCAATCGAACCGGCACATCCGGACTGCGCTTCCGAAGGAGCCGAGCCAGTATTGGAAGCAGAACGTCTACATGGGTGCCAGCTTCCTGGCTCACTTCGAAGCTCAGCAAGCGGTAAGGGAAGGCAGGGCCGACCATCTCATGTGGGGGTCTGACTATCCCCACATCGAGGGGTCGTGGCCCAATTCGGTCGCGTCGATGCGAAAGACCTTCGAGGGCGTTGATCCCGACGTGGTCAAGGACATCCTGGGCGCGACGGCGGCCAAGGTCTACGGATTCGACCTGATCGCTCTGCAGAACGTTGCCGATCGCG
>JAFAWZ010000085.1 GCA_019241495.1 Acidimicrobiales bacterium
CGGTTCCGGTCCGCGGCGGACGGCTCTCAAGCAGGCGTTGCAGCAGGTCGACGACCATACCCTCGCCTCTTGCGTGAGAGACCTCGGAGGTCACGATCTGAGAGACCTCTTGAGCTCGTTTGCCGCCGCGGATCGCGTAGCTGAGCGGCCGTCGGTGATCTTCGCCTACACGATCAAGGCTTGGCGGCTCCCCACCCAGGGCCATCCAGGCAACCATTCTGCGCTGCTCACCTCTGATCAATGGGTCGAACTGGGCACCCGCCTCGGAGCAGACCCGAATGAGCCCTGGAGCCACTTCCCGGAGGGCACTCCAGAAGCCCTGGCCTGCCGCTCGGTGGCCCGACGACTGGCCCGCCCACAACCCGTGCCGAACCCACCTCCTTCGATCCCGGTCGACTTCGAACGGGCTCATCGGGGGGAGGAGTCGACGCAGCAGGCTCTGGGTCGCTTCTTCTTGGACCTGAAGCGCCACGCCCCGGAGGTAGCCGCGCTGGTCGTCACCGTCAGTCCCGATGTGGCGTCGTCGACCAATCTGGGGGGATGGGTCAACAAGGTCGGCATCTGGAGCATCCAGGACCGGCCTGACTGGTTCGCCAACGACGGCGAGCGACTCGTCCAGTGGCGAGAATCCGAGCGCGGTCAACACGTGGAGCTCGGTATCGCGGAGGTCAACCTGGTGGGGTTGCTCTCCGAGTTGGGCGCCACGTGGTCGCGAGATGCACAGCCTTTGCTGCCGATCGGAACGGTCTACGACCCCTTCGTTACCCGGGCCCTCGAACC
The DNA here is from genome assembly GCA_019241495.1 of Acidimicrobiales bacterium. Lineage (GTDB taxonomy): Bacteria > Actinomycetota > Acidimicrobiia > Acidimicrobiales > Palsa-688 > JAFAWZ01. Next base: position 781 of record JAFAWZ010000085.1, read on the forward strand.
TTGGTCCTTCGGGATCTACGCCGGAGGCCAGTCCATTCTGGTCGGGACCCCGTCGGGCGTTACCCTCGCCCCGGAGGGTGGAGCACACCAATCGGTCATCACACCTTCCATCGGTATCGAACAGCCCCGGTGCACCTCGTGGGAGCCCGCTTTCGCCGAGGACCTGGAATGGACATTGCTGCGCGCCCTTGCGGACCTGGGACGTCCGGGCGGAAGCTCTTCCTATTTCAGGCTCAGCACGCGGCCCATCGATCAAAGCCTGGCCGCGGTGCCGTCTGACCCCCATGAGAGGCAGGAGCGCAGGATGCAGGCGCTGGCCGGCGGCTACCGCCTGCGAAGCGCTCGTGACCGACCGGAGGTCACCCTGGTGGGAACGGGGGCGATCATGCCAGAGGTCCTCGCCGCCGCCGCCCAGCTGTCCGACCAGGGCGTGGACTGTGACGTCGCGTGCCTCACCTCCGCTGACTTGGTGTTCCGGGCGCTCCAGGCTCGCCAGGGACTGGCGTCGGGCCCCACGAGCATCCTCGGAACTCTGTTCCCCCCCGAGCGGGCCGCACCGATCGTGTCCGTGCTCGACGGCCATCCGCACACACTCGCCTTCCTCGGTGCCATCAACGTCACGCCAACCGTATGCCTCGGTGTCAGCGACTTCGGCCAGGTCGGAGACCTGGAGGACCTCTATCGCCACTTCTGGATCGATCCGGCCACCATCGTCGGAGCGGCTTGGGACGCCATGGAGGACGTACCGGGACGCTAAGGCCCCGCCTTCGAACTACTTGGACGGCCGCGCCAAGTTTTCCCTTGGTGCTGCTTCCTTTCGGCCTGCGGCCCTCCAAGTAGTTCTGTGGCGGTCCCTAACCCGCCGCACTGGGGTAGAACGATCCGATGTCTCCTTCCCAGGTGTCGGACCTTGGCCTTCGCGTCGAAGCAGATCGAGAACCGGACCGGACGCCTCGGACACGGCTGGTGGCCGCCGCCTTGGTGATCTCGGCCCCTTTCGCGGCGAGCGTGATCGTGGCGCCGCTCTACCCGCTCTACCAACAGAAGTTCCGCTTCTCCGAGATCGTTCTCACCTTGATATATGCGGCGTACGTGGTCGGCAACCTGGTGGCGCTCCTCTTCCTCGGGCAGCTGTCTGACCAACTTGGACGCAAGCGGGTCAGCCTTCCTGCCCTCGGGCTGGCAGGGGTGGGTGCGATCGTGTTCCTTTTCGCTTCTGGAACTGCGTCGCTGTACGTCGGGCGACTCGTGATCGGCCTTGCCGTGGGGGTCCTCGCGGGGACCGGAACGGCATGGCTCGCTGAGCAGACCGACCGCCAAAGGGCCACCGTGATCGCGGCGGTCGCCAACCTCTCTGGCGTCGTAGTCGGACCCATCCTCGGGGGCCTGCTCGCCGAATATGGGCCTCGACCACTCGAGCTGCCCTTCATCGTTTATCTCGCCGTGCTGGCATGCGTCGCATCAGTAGTCGCCCGGATACCCGAGTCCCGGCCGGCCCAGGTCGAAGGACTTCGTGGCCTGCGCTTTCGGCCTCGGATAGGAGTTCCGCGTGACCGGGTCGGTGCGTTCGTCCCACCGGCGGTCACCGGCTTCGTGATCTTCTCGCTCGGTGGGCTGTACTTCGCGTTGATCCCGTCGGTGCTGATCCGCGAACTGCACCAGCGAAACGCGGCGATCGCCGGAGCAATCGTGGCGGAGCTGGCCGTGATGGCCATCGCCGCCATCGTCGTGACCCAGCGAAGCGAGCCGTACACCGCTATGAGAACCGGGCTGGCTGTCCTTATACCTGCAGTGGCGGTCGTGGTCGCGGCCCAAGCCGCCCATTCCATGGCGTTGCTCATCGCGGCGACCGGGCTCGGCGGCCTGGCCCTGGGGGCCGGATATGTCGGGAGCCTTCGAGTGGTCAACGAGCTGGCGCCCGACGAGCACCGCGGCGCGGTCGCGTCGAGTTACTTTCTCGCCTGCTTCGTCGGGAATTCCGTGCCGGTGATAGGCGTGGGCGTGCTTTCTACGCTTACCACCTCGCTGACCGCGAGTCTGGTACTCGCGTGTACGGTCGCCGTCCTCTGTTCCATCACCCTCAGTTGGTCGTGGCGGCAACGACCGTGACCTCGAGGTTCGGTCGTCAAGGGCGGTAGCGCTCCCGGCATCTGGGTAGATACACCACCAGCCGACGATGCACATGTTCCCCCGCCGTAGCGTTGCCGTCGTGCGTCGAGGACCGGGGAATCGGCAAAACCTGGCCGAACTGCTGCGGCGCGGGGGCGATCATATGACCGGCATCATGGGCGGGCCGGCCCGGCGCAAGTGCATCCTGCTTCTTGCTGCGGTCATGTCGCTGAGCGGGGCCGACATCGGGGCGGTCAGCGCTCTTGCCCCCCAGCTCGAATCCGGCCTGCAGGTCGGCAATGCCGGGATCGGGTTGCTCGTGACGGTCTCGTCGCTCGTCGGGGCGGTGACCGCCTTGCCCTGCGGGGTCCTCGCCGACCGGGTAAGACGGACCCGCCTCCTCTCGATCAGCATCGTGCTGTGGGGCGGCGCCCAGCTGCTCAGCGCGTTTTCGACATCGTTCGCCATGCTGCTCGGCACCCGTCTGGCCCTGGGCGTCGTTATGGCCACCGGTGGACCAACGGTGGCCTCGCTCATAGGGGATCTCTTCCCGGCCAAGGAGCGCAGTCGGACCTACGGCCTGATCTTGACCGGCGAGCTTCTCGGTGGAGGCGCCGGCGTTCTGCTCGCCGGGGACATCGGAGCCGCGGTCTCATGGCGCGTGGGTCTGGCCATCCTGGTCGTCCCGAGCGTGGCGCTGGCCTGGCTCATCCACCGCCATTTCCCCGAGCCGGCCCGAGGCGGCCAAAGCCGGCTGATGGAAGGCGACGAGCAGATCCGCTCGGCCGAAGAGGTCGCCGAGGACCCTTCCACATCTACCCCCGGCCTGGAAGACGAGGATCGGGCACATGACCCCGACGAGCATCTCGCGCCAGCCCTGATATCCGCCATGCGGGAGAGCGATGTGGCGCCCGACGAGTCGCTCATCCAGTCCGTCGGAACCGACCCCGGCCTCTGGGAGGCCGTACGCTGGGTACTCCGCGTACCGACCAACATCAGCCTCATCGTGGCCTCCTCTTTCGGCTACTTCTTCCTCGGCGGCCTGCGAACCTTTGCGCTGGTCTACGCCCGAGGCCGCTTCGGCATCGGGCAGGGGATGGCTACCGTCGTCTTCCTCGTCATCGGAGTGGCGGCGGTCGTGGCCGCGGTCGTCTCGGGTCGGATGACCGACCGGTTCATCTCCAAAGGCATGATCGACGCCCGCCTCGTCGTGGGGGGGCTCGGCTTCCTGGCCGGCTCGATCGTCTTCGTACCCGCCCTGCTCACAGGCAACCTGCTGGTGGCACTTCCGTTGTTCGCGGCGGCTTCGTTCGCTCTCTCGACGCCGAACCCGCCGATCGACGCGGCTCGCCTCGATGTCGTGCCTTCCTGGATGTGGGGGCGCGCCGAGTCCATCCGGACCACGGCGCGGACGGTCATGGAGTCCTTCGCGCCTTTGACCTTCGGACTGCTGGCTGCAGCGCTCGGCGGCGGCATGTCCCGGGGGTTCGGTTCCGGGGTCAACGAAACCCATTCCGTCGTATCACATGCCAACACGACGGGCCTCGAATACGCGTTCCTCATCATGGCGGTGATGCTGCCCGCCAGCGGCGTTCTGATGCTCCGATCCCGACGTACCTATCTACGCGACGTGGCCTCCGCGACTGCAGCGGAGACGATCGCTCGGGCTTCGACCTACCGTCAGGCCCCTAGCGGGTACCAGCCGCTCGCTGTCAGTGAGGAGTGGAGGAGCCCATAAATGATCATCGGGCTGGGTCTGGCTCGCTGGCCGGCACTTCGGTACGAGCCACCCAGATCACGGCGACGTCATCCACGCACGACGCTCCGGTAAGCGTTTCTTGGACGACCGCATCGCATGCCACCTCGAGAGGCCGTAGGCGGTTGCGGTCGACGGCGTCGACGAACCTGGTGAGCCGTGCGTCGGGGCCATTCGCGGGGTCTTCGACCAGGCCGTCGGTATAGAAGACGAGCCCTCCACCAACAGGCAGGTGCCAGTGCGAGATCTCGTATCGGCCACTCTCGGCTCCGGCTGCGATTCCAACCGGTGGACCCGGCTGGCATGTCAGCGCCTCGACTGCCTCGCCCACGAGGAGGGGGCTGGGATGACCGGCGAGGGCCACGTCGAGCTCACCGCTGGTCACCTCGAGACGAGCCAACGCCAAGGTGACGAACCGTCCCTCGGGCTGGTCGGCCACGAACCGATCGAGGGCCCGAAGGACTTCGTCCAAGTTGCGCATCGTCTGTAGAAAGGCGCGCAGCGCGTTGCGTACCTTGGCCATGGTAGTGATCGCCACCAGGTCGTGGCCTTGGACGTCGCCAATGACCAGAGCGACAGTGGAGGGCCCCAGATGTATGAGGTCATAGAAATCACCGCCGATCTCGGCGACCTCTCCGCTGGCAAAGTATCGGGCGCAAACATCGAGTCCGTCCACCGGCTTGACATCGGGTAGCATGCTCCGCTGCAGAATGTGGGCGACGTGCTGCTGCTCATCGAAGCGGCGTTCGCGTTCGATCACAGATGTGACCTGAGCGGCCAGCTCTTCGAGGAGCCGTAGCTCTTCCTCGCCGAAGTGCCTCCCCGAGCCAGCTGACACGACGGTGAGAGCACCGATGGGCCGGCCAGAAGAGAGCAGAGGCGCCGACACGTACGAGGTGAACTGAAGCTTGCGGGCGATCTCGTAATGATCAGCCCCCTGGGTCGTCGATACGAGAAACCCCTCCGCCATGTCATGTGCGACGTGCGAGGTCCCCGAGCGGATGGCGATCGCGGCGGGATGGTCGCTGTCGGGCTCGGGTGGGAACTGCCGGAGCTCATCCGTGAGATCCTGGAACCGGGCGTCGACGTGGTAGGCGGTGAGGCGCTCGATGTTTCCTTCCTTGTTCAAGACGTCCAGCAGGCACAGATCCCCGATCGCCGGCGCCGCCACCCTTGCCAGCCGGTCGATCGTCTCGCTCAGCCCCCTCGCCGTCGACAACGCCTTATTGGCTTCGAGGAGAAACCGTTGCCGCCGGTACACCAGCGCCAGCTCACCGAGTAGGCGATCACGCTCGGCATGCATGTTCAGTCGCTCTATGAAATCACCCAGATGGGCCGCCGCGGCCGACACCACATCGAGAAGGGCTGGGTCGAGATCACGGCGCTCGACCGTGAACAGCTCGAACACGCCGACTGTCTCGCCGTGGGCACGGATAGGAAACGCCACACCACTCCGTAGCCCGGCGGCTCTCGCGACCGAGCCGCGCCTGAAGTTCGGATAACTGCGGACATCGGGCACCCAGATCGGTTCTCCGTCGAGAAACACCGCTCCCGGGACTGGCTCTCCGGGAGCGAGAACCGAGTGGTGAGCGCCCTCCAAGAACGCGGAGCAATCCGCAGTCGCGCTCTGCCACACGTGTTCGCAACGCAGTACCTCTTTCTCAGGCTCCCACCACCACATCGCGGCCACCTCGAACCCGAGGCGCTCTGCGACCACCCGCAGCAGCACAGGGAGATCCTCGTCGAGGTTTCCAGTCGCGTGGGCGATAGCGGTAAACAAGGCGTCGCCCACCGAGACCGCCCGGCGGAGTCGAGGCTCCTCATTTCCGGCGCGTCGAACGTCTACTGACATCAGCGGCCACTGACATTGACTGTCTGCATCGAACTCGGGGCTCCGAATACCTCAGCTATTCATCTCGAATATGGCAGGCATGTACGCCGTCATTTCCGACTATCGAAAGCACCGCGACCTCGGCGAACAGGTCGAACTCCACCCGGACGAACAGATTTCCCTGATTGGTGACCAGATCGGAGAGGATGTGACGCAAGCAGGTGGACGACCTGTCATCGAGCACCCCGCGGACGTCGACTACGACTCCCCGCCCATCCCGCCGTACCGCTATCTCGGGATGTCCGGGTGCATGAGCCCCGGCCTCGTCGGGCGCCAGCATTCTGCCTCCACCTTCCACCATTTGGTGGTATTTCCGTAGACTCGCACGAATCTCCGTCCGGTCAAGTTCCGGGGGCTCGCTGGTGAACCAGACACATTCTTCCGCTCAGGACGAATCTGTGCAAGAGCTCGTCAAGGAGAAGCGCTCAACCAGCCAACTGGCTGGATCAAGCCGGCAACCAGCCGCATGAGGCAGAGGCAGCCACACTCGAGAGCTCAGGTGGCCATCTCGGCCTCGATTCGATCAGCGGACGAGCATCTCAAAGGGAAGTCCTGCTGCTACCGGCGGGCTGACGGCCTGGCCGTCGATGGCTATCTCCACCTCCGTGGGATTACCCAGGCGCAGCCAGATCGGCCCGGTCCCGGCCCACGACTGGCCACCCTGTAGGGTCCCCTCAAAGATGACCTCCCCGTCGGGGGCGGCTAGACGGGCCTGAACCCAACACGGCCCGCTCGCGGTCAGCACGGTGGCGATCGGCCCGTTCACCTGGTAAACGGCGGAAGTACTAGAGGCCGTCACCGACGTGACCTCCGGTACCTGCGGACTCGTGGATGGTGAGGGAGGCGGGGCGGGAATCGACACCGCCGGCACAACCGTCGCGTAAGAGGCCACCCGTCGCGGTGAACCTGGCCCACCGGACACTCCCAGCCCGATAGCGAGGGCCATGAGGAGGCCGGCACCGGCCCACGCCACCTTGTGCCTATGCGCCCCTCCTACCACATGGCCGAACGGTTCTCGAGCCCGGACCACGGCGCGCGTGAACGCTGCCGCAACCGCCGAAGGGACCGTAGACCAGGCGCCGAACGCACTTGGCCTCGTGCTCGATTCAACCGTTCGGTCAGGATCAATTTCGGTCGATGCCCGAGCTTCCACGAGAGCGTCGAAGCGAAAGATCTCACCTTCTGGGGGGCGATATTTGGCAGGAATCTTGGGCAGAGCGACCACAGGCTTTGGCGACCTCCGAGCCGGGCTTCTGCCAAGGACGCCGGCAGCCTCTGATTGGCGCACCAGTCGGACCGTCGGCCCCGGTCGGATGTCCTCTGCCGCCTCTGGAATTCGATCGCTCCCAGGCCGATCGCCCCCGTGCGGGCGACGAGGGCGGGAACGAGGTGCCGGCGTTGCGGGCGTGATCCGTCGGGGACAATCAGTCTCGACCAGCCGGATCAGTTGTGACGGGCTGGGTGGCATCTCTGCCCTTGGAACGGATGGCTGCTGCCGACTCTGGCGGGCGGCGAGCATGCCCATGGTCTCGAGGGCTCGCTGTTGGGCTTGGAGACTGCCCATCGAGCCATGCCTGAGCCCGATCGCCACCTTGGCACCTCTTTTCCCGATTTTCCCGACCGCCAGCCCATTGGGAAATCTGGGCAACCCCGAGCTGTACGTCCGTTTCACCGACGGTGAAGCTGCTTGTGAACCTCACCTCGAACATATACATAGCTCCAGCGCTAAACGCGTCAGGATGGCCCACGAGAGCCGCGCATCTCATCCATTCCCTCTAGCGTCGACCGCCAAACGCCACCGAGCGGGGGAAGAACAAGAAGAAGAGGCTCTTTCGAATCTGGGTATCCAGGGGTAGAATTCGATCATGACGGCCGATCCGATGCCGTTCACCGAGCCGCCGCGAAGCCTTACCGATCGCCTGTCAGATGCTCGGGCCGGAGCGGAGCAGAACATGGTCCGGCTCTCTGAGATCTGTCGACAGATCTCCGCTGACCGTGAGCACTGGCAGGGGGGTCGAACGCTGAGGCAGGCTTCTCACGACTCGGCGTTCGCTCGCCTCCTCGCTCGCCTGGAGACCCAGCCGGTCATCGAACAAGCCAAAGGCGTGCTCATGGCCCAGAGCCGATGTAGCGCCGATAC
>JAFAWZ010000118.1 GCA_019241495.1 Acidimicrobiales bacterium
GGTGGAGGTCCACCGCCCCCTGCTTGTACAGCTCGAGCAGGGCAAGGAAGCGAACGATCACCTCGAGGCGTTCCACCAAGCCGTCGGTGAGCCGGGCGAAGGTGATGCTCCCCGCCCTCGGCAGCTCGTCCACCAGCTCTGACACCGCGTCTCCGACGCTCGCCCGGATCGGCGCGACGTGGTCGAGCAGCAGCTTGGCCCCGGGCTTGGGGGCGAGCAGCCCGTTCATGACGTCTCGGAGTTGATCGGCCGTGACCCCGGCCAGCACATCGGGAACCAGTTGGGCGAACGGCTCTTCGAGGCCGGCGACGCGAGGCCAGGATCGGCCCGCAGACTCCATGGTTCGGTAAAGGGCGGTGGCGGCATCCTTGAACGTCTTGCATTCGAGCAGCCGGGCCAAGAGGAGGTCCCGTTCCTCCCAGAGCGCCAATTCCTCTTCCAGCTCGACGTCGTCGCGGCCTGGTAGGAGCCGGCGGGCCTTCAGCTCGAGCAGTACCGATGCGATGAGCAGGAACTCGGTCGCCACCTCGAGGTCCAAGGCGGCCCGCATCTCGACCAGAGTCGCCACATAGTCGTCCACGATCTCGGAGAGCGATACCTCCCAGATGTCCACCTGCTGGCGGGTGATCAGATGCAACAAGAGGTCGAACGGCCCCTCGAACACCGGCGTCGACACCGTGTAAGGCACCTGCCGATTTTATCGGCTGGGTGACATCTCGCCCGTGATCCCGCAGGGTGCGGATCCTGTTGTGCCGCAGGGTGCGGATCCTGTCGTGTCGCAGGGTGCGGATCCTGTCGTGCCGCAGGGTGCGGATCTGCGTACCATCGGGGCGTGAGAGTCCTCTCGGGTATCCAGCCGACCGGTGAGCCGCACTTGGGCAATCTCCTGGGTGCGCTGCGGTGGTGGGTAGCCGATCAGCGCCACGGGGACAGCTTCTACTGCGTGGTGGATCTGCACAGCCTCACCGTCGCCATCCCTCCCGAGGAGCGCCGCCAAGCCACTCTGGCGACCGCGACCCTGCTTTTGGCGGCCGGGCTGGACCCGGAGAGCTGCACTTTGTTCGTTCAGAGCCACGTCCCGGCTCACTGCCAGTTGGAGTGGGTGCTCGGATGCATCGCCAGCATGGGGGAGCTGCGGCGCATGACCCAGTTCAAGGACAAGGCGGCCAAAGGCAGCGAGGAATCGGCCGGGGTGGGCCTGTTCACATACCCGGTTCTGATGGCTGCGGACATCCTCCTCTACGACGCCGATCGGGTGCCCGTCGGTGACGACCAACGCCAGCACCTGGAGCTCACCCGCGACTTGGCCCAGCGGTTCAACAGCCGGTTCGGCGAGACCTTCGTGATTCCAGAGGCGGCCATCCCGCCGCCAGGCCGGGGGGCCCGCATCATGAACCTGCAGGAACCGACGCGGAAGATGTCCAAGTCCGAGGGCGCCCCCCAGGGGGTGATCACCCTCTTCGACGAGCCCAGGGAGATCGAACGCAAGATCAAGCGGGCCGTGACCGACACCGACGACGGGCCCGACGCGGTCCGCTATGACCCGGTCACCAAGCCGGGCGTGGCGAACCTCCTCTAGCTGCTCGGCACGATCGAGGGTCGAAGCCCCCAGGAGGTCGCGACGTCTTACAACCGGTACGGCCCGCTGAAGGCCGACCTGGCGGCGGCCGTGGTGGGGTTGGTCTCCCCCATCCAGGAGGCCTACAAGGAGCTGGCCTCGGACCCCGATCGGGTGGCCGATGTACTGCGCACCGGGGCACTGCGAGCGGACAAGGTCGCGTCGGCCACGCTCGAACGGGCTTATGACGCCATCGGGATGTACCGGCGGACCTAGCTAGGGGCAGCGCCGCTGTCCAGGCTGTGCCCCGTCCCCGCGTTCTCCACCCGGTCTCTTTGTGACGCGAAAACCGCAAACAGTACGGTCTTCGCGTCACAAAGCTACGTTCGCGTCACAAAGGGCGGAGCGACGGAGGGCGGCGGCTAGGTGGCGGCAGGGTTCTCAGCGTCGCGCGCTGGCCGCCGCGCAGTCGATGCAAAGGCGGGCCTCGGGTCGGGCTTCGAGCCGGGCCGGGGCGATCGGCTGGTTACATCGCTCGCACAGCCCATACCGGTCGGTCCCGAGCTTCTCCAAGGCGTGCTCGACGTCCTGGAGACCGGTGACCAGCTTCTGGACCAGCGCCTCGTTCTCCCCCCGCTCCGCGGTCACCTGGCTGGAATCGGCGAAGTTCGGGTCGTAGTCGAGACCCTTGGCGCCGTAACCCAGCTCGGCCAGCTGGGCGCGCAACGACTCACGCTCCTCTTCGAGCATGGCCCGTAGGCTCTGGATGGTCGCGTCGCTAGCCATGGAGAACTAAGTGTAACCGGAGGATGAACTTCTGGAGTCTCGGCGAGCAGCGGGCGGGCCGGACTTCACGCAGTGTACGGCGGGGTCAGCCTCTCACGGGCCAGGCACAGGCCGATGATGGTCTTGGCATCGACGATCTCGAAGGCGGCGATCAACCGGGGGACGTCGTCGAGGGACACCTCTTCGATCACCATGTGACGCTCTTCGGCTCCCTGGGGGTCATGAGGGATCGCCGCCAGGTCACGGGCCAGGTACAGCCAGGTGTACTCGTCGCAGAAGCCAGGCGAGTTGTAGAAGCACGCGATCAGCTCCATGCTCCCCGCCCGCCGCCCGACTTCTTCCATCAGCTCCCGCTCCGCAGTCGTCTCGGTCGGTTCGCCCTCGACGTCCCGTTTGCCCGCCGGTACTTCGAGCAGATCGCGGCCGATGGCGGCCCGGAACTGGCGGACCATCACCACCCTGCCTTCAGAGGTGACGGGAACCACCACGACGGCTCCGGGATGATGCACCAGCTCCCGGTCGAAGCGGGTCCCGTCGGGAGCTTCGAACTGCGCCGCCCCAACGGTTATCAACGAGCCCTCGAAGACGGTCTCCTCTCGGAGGAGCCGGAACTCCCCGCCCGACGAACCACTCGGGCCGATCGGGTCACTCGGGGTCAGCAAGGTCTTCGACGTCGATCAGGCGACGTCGATGAGGCGAGGGGCCCGGCCCTCGGCTCGGCCGCAGGCGGCGCCGACCAGACCCGCGAACAGGGGGTGGGGCCGATCGGGTCGGCTCTGGAACTCCGGGTGAGCCTGGGTCCCCACCCAGAACGGGTGGTCGGGTAGCTCTACGAATTCGACCAGCCGGTCATCCGGCGACGCGCCAGAGCACACCAGGCCACCGGCCTCGAGGCGGCCTCTATAGCGGGGGTTCACCTCCAGGCGGTGACGGTGACGCTCGTAGACGAGGGTCGAGTCGTAAGTGTTGGCCACCACCGAGCCGGGCAGCAGCTTGGCCGGGTACAACCCGAGTCGCATGGTCCCTCCCATGTCGACGACCTCGCGCTGCTCGTCCATGAGGTCGATCACCAGGTGCGGGGACGAGGGGTCGAGCTCCCGCGAGCTGGCAGCTTCCAGGCCCACCACGTTGCGGGCGAAATCGATCACCATGACCTGCAAGCCGAGGCACAGCCCAAGGCAGGGGATCGAGTTCTCCCGGGCGTAGGAGGCCGCCGCGATCTTTCCTTCTATCCCCCGCTCGCCGAACCCGCCAGGGATCACTATGCCGTCGAGCTCCCTCAACCGCCCCGCGGTCAGCAGACCCTCGACCTCCTCGGCCTGGATCCACTCGAGGTCGATCCGGGCTCCATGGGCGTAGCCGCCGTGGCGGAGCGCCTCCACGACCGATAGGTAGGCGTCGGGCAGGTTCACGTATTTGCCGATCAGGCCGATGCGAACAGGCCGGGTAGCGGCCTCCACCCGGGCCACGAGGGCCTCCCACGCCGACAGGTCCAGAGCGCGACCCCCCTCTGAGTCAGGATCGAAGCCGAGCAACCTGCAGACGTAGTCGTCGAGCCCTTCCTCGTGGAGGGTCAAAGGGATCTCGTAGAGGTTGGGGGCGTCCATGCAGGAGATCACCGCCTCGACTGGGACGTCGCAGAGGAGGGAGACCTTGCGTTTCAGACCAGCCGAGATGCTGCGGTCGCTGCGGCAGATGATGACGTCGGGCTGGATGCCGCGGCTGCGCAGCTCGGTAACCGAGTGTTGGGTGGGCTTGGTCTTCTGCTCACCAGAGGGGCCCAGGTACGGGACGAGGGTGACGTGCACGTAGCACACGTTGTCGCGGCCCACGTCCTTGCGGAACTGGCGGATGGCCTCCAGGAACGGGAGGATCTCGATGTCGCCGACGGTGCCGCCGATCTCGGTGATCACCACGTCGACCTCCTCGGTGGCGAGGCGCTTGATCCGGTCCTTGATCTCGTCGGTGATGTGGGGGATGACCTGCACCGTGCGGCCGAGGAAATCTCCCCGGCGTTCCTTGGCGATCACGCTCTGGTAGATCGACCCCGTGGTGGCGTTTGAATCGCGACGCAGGTTCTCGTCGATGAACCGCTCGTAGTGGCCAAGGTCCAGGTCGGTCTCGCCCCCGTCGTCGGTCACGAAGACCTCGCCGTGCTCGAAGGGGTTCATGGTGCCGGGATCGACATTGATGTACGGGTCCAGCTTCTGCATGGTGACCCGCAAGCCGCGGCTCTTCAGCAGCCGGCCGAGCGATGACGCCGTTAGTCCCTTCCCCAGAGAACTCGAAACTCCGCCAGTGACGAAGATGTGCTTCGCCAAGTCAACCTCCACTCGAGTCGGTAGCGGCGCTCGGTGGAACCACCGGTCGGCCACTGCATCCTACCCGCGCCCGGCGCGTCGGGTGGTCGATCTCCTGCTCTGGCCCAGTTGCCGCCCGGCGCCGATCCCGTTGAGCAGCTCTTCGGCGTGTTGGCGGGCCGACTCACTGTCGGGCCGTCCGGACAACATGCGGGCCAGCTCTCTCACCCGCTCCTCCCCGTCCACGGCCGTGACCCGAGCGACGGTGCGCTCGCCCTCTTTTCCGGACTGGACCTCCTTGGCCACCGCCAGCTGGGCGTCTGAGAAGGCAGCTACCTGGGCGAGGTGGGTGACCACCAGGACTTGGTAACGGGTGGCGAGAGCGGCCAAGGCCTCGCCCACAGCGAGTGCCGCCTCGCCTCCGATCCCGGCGTCCACCTCGTCGAAGACGAGAGTGAGAGGCGCCTCGCCGGCGTCGAGGTCCAGCTCGTGCGAGGAGGGGCCGATCACCAGGCGAACAGCGAGCATGGCGCGCGCCAGCTCGCCTCCCGACGCCACTTTGGCCAGCGGTAGAAGGGGCTCGCCCGGGTTGGCTCCGAGAAGCCAGGTAACAACCTCCTGCTGCGGCTCTGGCCCCACCTCGACCTCGAATCGGGCTCGCGGCATGGCCAGGCGGTGCAGCTCCACCTCAACCGCCTGGGCGAACGAAGGCGCGCCCTGGCGCCGAGCCGCCCATAGCCGTTCCCGGGCCGCGAGTAGCTGCTTCTCGGCCCCCTCGAGCTTCGCTTCGAGCTCGGCGGCCCGCTGGTCGTGGGTCTCCAGATCCTCCACCTTGCCCCTCAGGTCTTCGCGGTAGGCGATGACCTCCTCCAGCGACCCCCCGTACTTCCGGCGCAACTCGCCGAGGGTTTTCCGGCGCTCGCCGATCTCCACCAGACGGCCCGGGTCCTCCTCGATCGATTCGGCGATGGAGCGGGCTTGCCCGCCCGAGTCGCTGATCTCCTCTTGGAGGGCCAGCAGCCGATCCTGCAACTCGGCGAGCGGCCGGCGAGACCCGGTGGCGGCGACGGCTTCCCCCACGCGATCGACGGCTCCGCCATCTCCGGTCAAGGCGGACCAGACGGCCTGAGCGGCCGCGACGAGGCCCGCCGCGTCGGAGAGCACGTCTTCCTCGGCTTGCAAGATGGCATCCTCGGCGGGATCGTCGAGCGCGGCCGCGTCGATCTCGCGGAGCTGGTAGTTCAACAGGTCGAGCTCCCGGGCCCGGCTGTGTCGATCGCCACCGAAGGCGGCCTGCTGATCGCGCAGCTCCCGGACCGTTCTACGCCGCAAGACGACTTCGGTCGCGTCGATGCCTCGCGCCCGGTCCAGGCCCGACCGTTGGGCTGCGGGAGCCAGGAGGGACTGGTGGGCATGCTGGCCATGGAGGTCGACCAGGGATCGGCCCAGCTCCCCGAAGCGGCTCAGCGGAACCATGCGCCCGTCGACGTAGCAGCGGCTGCGCCCGTGCGCCGGGATTACCCGGGTCAGGACCACCTCCGACTCCGGCTGGCCCGGCTCAGTCGGCGGCCGGACGAACCGACCCTCGACTACGGCCTCTTCGGCCCCCGGCCGCACCAGGGCAGTGTCGGCGGTCCCGCCGGCCAGCAGATCGATGGCGTCAACCAGAAGCGTCTTGCCCGCTCCGGTCTCGCCGGTCAGTGCCGTCATCCCGGGTCCGAGGACGAGCGTTTGGTCGTCGATGACACCGAGATGGGACACCCGCAGCTCGACGAGCACGCGTCGCTACCGGTCCTTGAGGTTGAACTTGGCCTTCAAGATCCGGTGGAAGTTGCGTTCGCCGAAGGTCACCAAGAGTGCGTCGCGGGCCCCTTCCCGGCATTCCAGGGTGTCGCCGGGCTCGAGGACGGTCGCGTGCCAACCGTCTATGACCACGTCCACGGGCTGGCCTCCGGTGGGAACGATCGACACGATCTCGTCCGCGTCGAGCACCAGCGACCGGTCGAACAGCATGTGAGGGGCAACCGGGGTGAGGATCTGCACCCGGGCTCGGGGTGACACGATCGGTCCCCGGGCCGACAGGTTGTAAGCGGTTGACCCAGTCGGAGTGGCGAGGATCAACGAGTCGGAGGCGAAGCTGAGGAAAGGCAGCGCGTTGACGGCTACTTCGGTGAGCATGGTGTGACCAACCGACGTGCGCTGCAGCACCACGTCGTTCAGTGCGGTCCGCTGGACGGTCGTCTCGTTCGCCGGCCCGGCGTGAGGCGTGACCGAGACATCGAGCGTCATGCGGGGCTCGACCTGGAAGTCCCCGG
>JAFAWZ010000230.1 GCA_019241495.1 Acidimicrobiales bacterium
TTGGTGGACGACGAACCGTTCGACGTCCGTTACGGCCAGTTGGTGAGCCACGAACGGAGCCTCGATATGCGGGCCGGCACGTTGACCCGGCAGGTCCGCTGGCGGTCCCCCACTGGCCGCGAGGTCCGCATCCGATCGGTCCGCCTGGTGTCTCTGACCCATCGCTCGATCGCCGCCATCTCCTATGAGGTCGAGGCCGTCGATGACACCAGGGTCGTCGTCCAATCCGAGCTGGTCGCCAACGAGTCACTGCCGGGCCGCGACCGCGACCCCCGGGCGGCAGCCGACATCGGGCCGTCGCTCGTCGGCGAGGAGACCCTGACCCATCGCTGCGGGGCGGTGATGGTCCACACGACCCGTCTGAGCGGGCTGCGGCTGGCGGCCGGGATGGACCACGACCTGGAGCAACCCGGGCATGCAGTGGTCGACGTGGACGCTCAAGGCGACATAGCCAGGGTCACGCTGGCCGCCCGGCTCCGGCCCGGCGAGCGCCTGAGGATGGTCAAGCTGGTCGCCTACGGCTGGTCGGCCCGCCGGTCCCGTTCCGCTCTCCACGACCAAGTGGTGGCCGCTCTCGCCGGCGCCCGCGAGTCCGGCTGGGACGGACTGGTCGACGATCAACGAGAGTTCCTCGACGAATTCTGGAGCGGCGCCGACGTCGAGGTCGACGGCGACGCCCAGGTACAGCAGGCGGTTCGTTTCGCCCTGTTCCAGATGATCCAGGCCGCGGCCCGGGCCGAACAACGACCGATCCCGGCCAAGGGCCTGACCGGGCCGGGCTACGACGGGCACACCTTTTGGGATTCCGAGATCTACGTGCTGCCCGTGCTCACCTACACCCACCCCGCGGCGGCCGCCGACGCGCTGCGCTGGCGCGCCTCGACGCTTGCGGTGGCCGAGGACAACGCGACCGGCCTGGGCCTGGAAGGTGCCGCCTTCGCGTGGCGGACCATCTCAGGCGCGGAATGCTCCGGTTACTGGCCGGCTGGGACCGCGGCGTTCCACGTCAACGCCGACATCGCGGACGCCGCCATTCGTTACGTCGAAGCAACCGGGGACGTCGAGTTCGAGAAGGACACCTCCATGCCGTTGCTGGTCGCCACTGCCCGGTTGTGGCGCAGCCTCGGTCAGCACGACATGGAGGGAAACTTTCGCATAGACGGCGTGACCGGGCCCGACGAGTACAGCGCGATAGCGGACAACAACGTCTACACGAATCTCATGGCCGCCCAGAACCTGGTCGGGGCGGCCGAGGTGGCCGGACGCTATCGGGCCCAGGCGGCCGGGCTCGGGGTGACTGCCGAAGAGATGGCATCGTGGCGGGACGCCGCGCACGCCATCGTGATCCCCTACGACGAACGGCTCGGCATACACCCCCAGAGCGAACGGTTCACCGACCACGCCCGTTGGGAGTTCGAGTCGACCGGGCCGGAGAAGTATCCGCTGCTACTGCACTTCCCGTACTTCAACCTGTACCGCAAGCAGGTGGTCAAGCAGGCCGACCTGGTGCTGGCCATGCAGCTCCGAGGGGAGGCGTTCACGCCCGAACAGAAGGCTCGGAACTTCGACTACTACGAGGAGCTGACCGTCCGGGATTCGTCCCTGTCGGCCGGCACCCAGGCGGTGATGGCGGCCGAGGTCGGCCACATGGACCTGGCCCACGACTACCTCGCCGAGGCGGCCCTGATGGACTTGCAGGATCTGGAGAACAATACCCGTGACGGACTGCACCTGGCTTCGCTGGCCGGCACCTGGCACGCTCTCGTCATGGGCTTCGGGGGGCTCAGAACGGAAAAAGGGGTCCTCTCGTTCTCACCGCGCCTTCCCGAGAGCATCACCGGGCTCTGCTTCAAGCTCCGGTACCGAGGCCGGCGGCTGGAAGTGGCCATCGACGCGGACCACGCCGCGTACCGCCTCCTCGAGGGAGAGGCAGTCAGCGTCTTGCATCATGGGACGAGCGTTCGATTGGACCCCGGGCAGGAGGCCTCCCGCCGCCTGCCCCGCATTCGAAGCCGGCCTCGCCCCCAGCAGCCGAAGCACCGCGAGCCTCCGCCGCACCATCCGGGCGAAGGCGCCTGAAGCGTGCCATCGAACGACGAGGAGCGCCATCGCACACAAGACGAGCTCCGCCAGCCCGTCGGCCCAGTAGTGGTTCCCCGTTACGACCACGACCCACATCGTGAACACCGGGTAGGCGGCGGCGAGGCATCGCCATCGACTCCGCCCGGCGTAAATTACAGCGCCGGCGACGATCAGAGCCCAACCCACGTGCACTGACGGCATGGCCGACAGCTGATCCAGCCCGGGCCGGGGCGTCGCCGGGTACACGCCGGGGCCGACCACCCGCCCCGTGTCGATCAGACCCAGGCCCGGGACCAGCCGGGGAGGAGCGACGGGGACCAGTGCGACGAGGAGGCTGGCCGCCGTCGTGAACGCGAGGGCGTTGCGCACCGCCGGGTACCGGTCCCGATGGCGGGCGAACAGCCACACCAGGCATGCGCCGGTGAAGGCCACGTGCAACCCGATGTAGTAGTAGTTGAAAGCCCGCACCAGGAACCGGCTACCGAGCACGAGCTGCTGGGTGGTGGCCTCGCTCGGCAGGTGGAACCAGCGTTCGGCGGAAGCAATGGCTCGGCCTCGCCGGAGCGCCCCCGAGGCCTGGGCGAGCGAGAGGCTGCCGGCCAGCTGCCACAGGGCGTAGAGAGCGAACATGACAGTGAGCTCGCGCGTCCACGCCGCAGCTGACCGCAGCCGGCTGGCCGCAGCCCGGACCAGGCCTCGCGTGGCGGCGGCGGTACCGACCGCGGCGACCGACGCGTCCTGCCACGGCAGCCACTCCACTTCGGAGACGCTACCTCCCGAATCAGCTGCCTTGTCCCGAGGGACGGACCAGGCCGGATCCGCGTAGCATCGTCGCCATGACCTCGGCCGAGTCAGTCCGCACCCGGCCCCCGATGAGCAGGGGCGAGTCGACCGTGCGGCGCGTCCTGGTGGTGCCGGAGGGGAAACCCACGGCCGGGGAGGACCAGGCCCACCGGCTCTTCAGCGTGTCGATCGCTCTCTCGGCTACCCGCTGCTTGGCGACGTACGTGATCTTACCGGTCGTGACCCCGTTGATCGGGCCGTCGACAGGGACCGGCCCGGAGATAGGTATCCCGTTGAGCATCCTGGCCCTCGTCTTCGACGTCAGGGCCCTGCGCCGCTTCTGGCTGGCCGACCACCGATGGCGCTGGAGGATGACCATCCTGTACGGGTTGCTGATGGTGCTCGTGACGGCCCTTTTGGGCTGGGACATAGCCCACCTCACCGGCTGAGCCTCGGAGTGCCGGTCCGGCGCCTGCCCTCGGTAGTGTTCTGAAGTCGGCACTCCGGCCGGCGTCGAGGGGAGGTCTGATGGAGAAGCGACGGTTCCAGACTGGCGGGCTCGAGGTTTCACTGGTCGGCGTGGGCTGCAACAACTTCGGCGGGAGGATCGACGAGCCGGCAGCCGCAGCGGTCGTGCACACCGCCCTCGATGAGGGGATCACCCACTTCGACACCGCCGAGATGTACGGAAACGGCAAGTCCGAGGAATTCCTCGGTCGGGCCCTCGGCAACCGCCGCGACGAGGTGGTCATCGCCACGAAGGCCTCACCCCGCCCCGAAGGCGACGAATTCCGCCCGGGAGCGCTGGCCCGCCGCATCCAAGAGGCGTGCGAGTCGAGCCTGAAACGCCTCGGGACAGACCGGATCGACCTCTACTACCAGCACCGCCCCGACCCCGACGCTCCGCTCGATGAAGTCCTCTCCACCATGGAGGAGCTGGTCAAGGACGGCAAGGTGTTGCACGTGGCCTGCTCCAACTACTCAGCCGACCTGCTCGGCCAGGCTGATCAGGTGGCTCACGACCGAGGGACGACCCCTTTTTCCGCCAACCAAGTCGAGTGGAGCCTGCTGAACCGGAACATCGAGGCCGGCGTGGCGCCCGTCGCCCAGAAGCTCGGCGTCGCCATCGTTCCCTACTTTCCCCTCGCGTCTGGCCTGCTCACCGGCAAGTACCGCCAAGGTGAACCGTTCCCTCCCGGCTCGCGCCTTTCTGGCGGGGGCGGCCATTTCGCCCGCATCTTGACCGACGAGAACTTCGATTACGTCGAGAAGCTGACCACGTTCGCCGAGTCGCGGGACCACACCATCTTGGAGCTGGCCTTCGCGTGGCTCGCCGCCCAGGACGGGGTGCCTTCGATCATCGCGGGTGCCACCTCACCCGAGCAGGTGAGGAGCAACGCGGCCGCCGCCTCGTGGACCCTGACCACTGACGACTTGGCGGCCATACCGAAACGCCCCTAGAAGCTGTCGCAAACTACTTCGAGGAGGGAGAAGGCGGCGAGTCGTCCCTTACTGTCGATGCGAGCGGAGAGGCGAGTCGGTCGACGATGAGCCGCCGCCTTTTCCCTCCCGCTGGTTCGCGACAGCTTCTTGGCAGCCCTCTACGGCTGACGTTCAGTCAGCTGCCACCACCCCCGATGGGTGAGTTTGCTTAGATGGAGCACTCACGGGAGGGGGAGATGACAGAGGAAGAACTGTTCGCGTGCATTGCATCCGAGCTGGCCCGGGATCGGGCCTGGCTGCGCCATATGCGATGGATCGGCTTCGCCGGGCGGGCTCGCGCCCTGTGTATCAAGGCCCTGTGCTGCAGCGCCCCGGCGGGCACGACCTGGATGCTCGTCTAGGCGATCCCTCTGAGCACGCCCTCTTTACCCCTGCTCCACGAGGCGGCCGCGGCGACCAGGCAGGCCCCTATGGCGAAGTCGAACGCGGCCCGCAGACCCTGGTGGAAGGGCGCGGAGATCAGGTGGGGAAAGAACGACCGGCCCTGCAGAACGGTGGCCCGGTCCGGGGGTAGCTGGGCCAGCGCCGACGGGCCGAGCAGGTGCTGCACCGGGTTGTAACCGAGGAAGGCGGCGAAAAGGGTGGAGACCGGGGGGAGGTGGGCGACCCGCGAGGCCTCGCTGGGGGGCACGCCGTTCCCGACCAGGCCGTGGTACAGG
>JAFAWZ010000098.1 GCA_019241495.1 Acidimicrobiales bacterium
CGCCCGGTTCGTCCTCCAGCGCCAGCGATCGCACGATCTGCGCTACTGACTCAGAGGAACCGGCGAGTGTGACGCCCAACCAGTCGAGCAGGCAGTGCCGAGCCACCTCGACCGCATCGTCGGGGATGTCGGTGAAGTCCAGCTCGCTCGCCCGGCGAGCCAGGATGGTGGTGAAGCCCTCGGTCATGTGCGGAGAGACCTCCTCGGGATGGTGGCTAGCTGATGAGACCGCAGTCCGCGGCCCGGTCCAGCACGAGCTGGAAGATCCTGGTAGTGGCGGCGTCGATCATGGTGCCGTTCAGGTTGGCGGCGCCCTCGCCGCGCGCCTCGGCCTCGGCCATGGCTGCCACTGCGTTGCGGGCCACCGCGATCTCCTCCTCGGTGGGGGAGTACACCCGGTTGGCGATCTCCACCTGGCTGGGGTGGATACACCACTTCCCCACCCCTCCGAGGGTACAGAACGTGCCGGCCACCCGCTCGTAGCCGCCTGGATTGCCGAAGTTGGCGTACGGGCCGTCGATCGGGTCGATGCCTGCTGCTTTCGCGGCCACGATCATCCGGTTACGGGCGAAGTGCCACACGTCCCCGGGATAAGGCTCGCTCGATCGGTCCCGGCCCCCGCCTATGTGGCCAAGCTTCATGCCCTGGCTGGCCGACAGGTCGCCGACGCCGAGGATGACCGCCTCCAGCCGCCCCCCCGCCCAGCAGATCTCCTCCACGCGCGCCAGGGCCTCCACCTCTTCGATCAGGATCTCGAGGCCGATCCGGCCCGGCTCGAGCCCGAGCTTCAGCTCCAGCTGGGTGAGCAGGTCGTCCACGAACCACACGTCGCGGGGCCCTTTCACCTTGGGAACGATGATCACGTCTGTATTGGCCCCCGCCCCGCTGACCACCTCGATGAGATCGTCGTGGCACCACTGCGTGCTGACCCCGTTGATCCGGCAGGCCCGCACGGTGCGGCCCCAATCGAGATCGTTCAGGCCGGCGACGACGTTGGCGCGCGCCGAGGCCTTCTCCTGGGGGGCGACCGAGTCCTCCAAGTCCAAGAACACCAGATCGGCGTCGCTCCCCGCCGCCTTGGAGATCATCTTCGGACTGGTAGCGGGGGTCGACAACTCCGATCGACGGAGGCGCCGAGGTCTCGTCATTTCTGGGTCAGCTCCCCTATGTCATTCATAGTTGGGTCATTCATGGTTGGCTCATTCGTGGTCGGGTCGTTCGTGGGTTCGCGCCCCTCGACCTCGGCCATCACTTCTTCGGTATGCTCGCCGAGTATCGGCGCGCGCCGGTAGACGCCGCCCGGAGTGGCCGTGAAGCGCAGCGGAGTGTTCGGAGCCACGACCGGTCTGGCCGATCCCGGGTGCTCTACCGCAACGAGCATCTGGCGGGCCTGCACATGCGCGCTGGCGATCAGGTCGGGGGCCGCATTGACCGGGCCGACCGGGACCCGCCCAGCCAGCTCCCTGACCACATCGTCGGTCGAGCGGGCCGTCGTCCACTCCTCCAACGCCTCGGTCACGAGCGGGCGATGAACCACTCTGCGGCGGCTGCTCTTCGTACGGTCATCGTCTTTCAGGTCCGCACGGCCCACGATGTCGCACAGAGCCCTCCAGTGACGATCGGTCGGAGCGGCGATGGCGACCTCCCCGTCGCCGGTGCGATAGATCTCGAAGGGACACAACGAAGGATGCTGCGTGCCCCGCGGCTGCTGGATCTCGCCCGTGTAGCTGTAACGCCACATCACCGACTCGCACAGGGCCATCACCGAGTCCACCATGGCCACGTCGACGAATTGACCCTCGCCCGTGCGGCGGGCGTGGTGAAGTGCGCCGAGAACCGCCACGACCGCCATCACGGCAGGGACGAGGTCCCCGATGCTCGGCCCCGACGCGACGTGCTCTCCGCTCGTGGTGCCCGTGCAGCTCACGACCCCACCCATGGCCTGGGCGACGATGTCGTAAGCCGGCCAATCGGCGAAGGGGCTCTCCCCCGTCCGGGGATCACCGAAGCCGCGGATCGCGGCATACACCAGCTTGGGGTTGCGGGCCCGCAGGTCCTCGTAAGCGAGGCCGAGCCGCTCCATGTTGCCGGGGCGGAAGTTCTCCACCACCACGTCGGCGGTGTCGATCAGTTTGCGCAGCCGCTCGATGTCGGCGTCGTCGTCGAAATCGAGCAGCACGCTGCGCTTGTTGCGGTTGTTGCTGGCGAAGTAGCCGCCGAAATGGTGGTCTCCGTCGACTTCGGTGTGCGGACCGATCAGTCGCACCGAGTCGCCGTCGGGCAGTGACTCGACCTTGATCACGTCGGCCCCCATGTCGCCCAGGACCATGGTGCAGTAAGGGCCGGCGAGGGCCCGGGTCAGGTCCACGACCCGCACGTCGGTCAGTGGTCCCGAGCGCTGCGTGAGCATGGGCGCGGCTCGCTCGTGCGCCCGGGTGTGCTCCTCGCTCACCAGTTGCTCCGGCGCTTCAACAGAACGGTCCGTTCCAGCTCACACACGACCTTCCCGCTCTGGTTCAGCCCCCAGTGCTTGAACCGCACGACACCCGCATCATCCCTGTCGCTGTCTGTCATCTCCAGCACTTCCGTGTAGGCGTACACGGTATCTCCATGATGAACGGGCCGAACGAAGCGGATCTTGTCCAGGCCGACCTCGGCCAACGCCTGCTCGGCGGTATCGGAGGCGGCCAAGCCGACCACGAAAGAGGCGGTGATCAAACCGAACACGACGCGGCCCGGGCCGAGCGGGGACGACTCCATGGCGTGCTCGTTCCAATGAGCTTGGGCGGTGTTCATTACCTGTTTGGAGAGGTAACCGTTCTCGACCTCGCCGATCGTGGCCCC
>JAFAWZ010000191.1 GCA_019241495.1 Acidimicrobiales bacterium
GAGAGCGAGCGACGGGAATCGAACCCGCGTTCTCAGCTTGGGAAGCTGATGTTCTGCCTCTGAACTACGCTCGCCGGCAGTCGGAGCAGTATAGGCCGATCAGGCGTCGGTGGTTCTTGGGCTGGCCCCGTCGGTGGGAGCGGTGACGACCGTCGGCTCCGTTCCCTTGAAGAGGGTGAGCAGCTCCACGGGGATCGGGAAGATCAGGGTGGAGTTCCGCTCGGTCGCCACCTCGGCGAGGGTTTGGAGGGTACGCAGCTGGAGGGCACCCGGGCTCTCGGTGAGCCGGTCGGCGGCTTCGGCCAGCTCCTTGCTGGCTTGCAGCTCGCCGCTGGCCGCGATGACCTTGGCTCGCCGCTCGCGCTCCGCCTCGGCCTGGCGAGCCATGGCCCGCAGCAGCTCCTGAGGGAGGGTGACGTCGCGGATCTCGACCTGGCGCACCTCGACCCCCCACTCCGCGGTGCTTCGGGCGATGGTGGCGCGCAGCTCGCTGTTGACGTCCTCGCGGTGGGCCAAGAGACTATCGAGCTCATACCGTCCGATGATGGAGCGCAGGCTGGTCATGGCGATGCGCTGGCTGGCGAAGCGGAAGTTGTCGACGCCTATCACCGCCCGCACCGGGTCGACCACCTGGAAGTAGACGACGGCGTCGACCGAGATGGTGACGTTGTCCTTCGTGATCACAGATTGGGAGGGGATGTCGACCACCTCCACCCGGAGGTTCACCTTCACCACCCGGTGCAGGATCGGGACGCGAAACAAGAGCCCGGGACCCCGAGCCGGCCCCGTCACCCGCCCGAACCGGAAGAACACCGCCCGCTGGTACTCCGGTATGACCACGAACACACTACGAGCCAACACCAAGAGAACCAGAAATACAACCACAACCGCGGCCGCGGCCGCATCGCCTCCGCCTGGGACGACGACCAGTTTCACCTTTCGTACGACAGACGGGCAAATGCCGACGAACAACGCTAGAGTTCTGTCACTGCATCTGAAAGCGGGTATCAAGACATAGCTGTACGACCATGCTCCGCTTGTCCGAAAGACAGGCGACAGTAGGGTAAGGCACCTGGAGTGGGAACCCGCCACCCGCTCCAGGAGAGCGGTTCCGAGATCCGCCGCTTGGGCCGCTCCGCCAGTGGCGCCCCTTTGGGGGCGCCACTGGTGTTTCTCCGGTCGAGTTCAGCGAACTTGAGGGGCTTGATACCGACGGGCTCGGGGCGGGCAAGCGACCACGCGGGCTCATGAGCCCCGGGGCCACCAGCTGAAAAGGCGGCTATTTTTCCGGGGAGCCAACCCTCGTGGCGACGAAGACCGGGATCCGGCGATCCGTCCTCTCCTGATACTCGGCGTAGGGCGGGTAGGCCTGCACCGCCCGGGCCCACCACTCATCGCGTTCGGGCCCCTCGCTCTCCCGAACCGTGACAAGAAACGGTTCCGGACCGTCCTGGATGGTCACTTCGGTCGGAGCCGCCTTGAGGTTGAAGTACCATACGGGATGGCTCGGCGCGCCGCCCTTGGACGCGACGAGGGCATACTGACCGCCGTGCTCCACCCGCATGACCGGGTACTTTCGCAGCTTCCGGCTCTTGTTGCCGCGGGTTGTCACGACGACGACGGGCAGGCCCGTGTCACGCAGCGTGTTGGCCTCCTGGCCACCGGACCGCTCGTAGGCCTCGACTTGGTCCCGTACCCATTGGGCCGGGCTCGGTTCGTAGTCACCCTCAAGGAGCATGACGAATAGTACGGCGGAACCATCTACTACGACTCTCAGCAATCTCTCAGGGAGGGACACGTCCCTCTCTCAGGTTGTGACGAGAAGATCGCAGTCATGACTTCTCGCCCGGACGCGCCGGCTCGAGAGCCGACTGCCGCCCGTGCGGATCATTTGTGGCAAGTGGACATCGTCCGGCTGCTGACCTTCAGCGCCGTCATATCTGTGCATTCCATGGCCTTTACTCAATCGCCAGGTGATCCTGTTGCCGCCGGCGTGATGATGCTCCTGCAGTACGGCCGGGAGGTCTTCTTCGCCCTTACCGGCTTCGTGCTCGTGTATTCCTCGGCGGGCCGAATCGTGCGGGCCAGGCCGTTCTGGTCCCGGCGGATCGCCTGGGTGGCCGTGCCGTACGTGGCATGGACTGCCATCTATTACTGGTACGACGTCGTCGGGCCGCAGCACGTCCAACCGTCGGTGTCCGGGTTCATGTGGGACCTTCTCTACGGCGGGGCCGAGTACCACCTGTACTTCTTGCTGGTGACGCTGCAGGTCTACCTGTTGTTCCCGCTGATCCTGCGGTTCGTGCGCCGGACGGCGCACCGGGCGGTACCTGTCCTCGCTGGTGTCACCGTCCTCAACCTCGGGTTGCTCGCCATCCTGCAGTACACGACAACATCGATCGGGTGGCTCGGATGGTTCTACCTGCACGCCTACGAGCTGCTGCCCACCTACTCGATGTACGTGCTGGCCGGCTGCTACGCCGCCGTCCATTTCTCCAAGATCCAAGCCATGGTGAACGACCGGACCCGGTGGTTGCTGAAGATCGCGGGTGTGGCGGGTGCCGCGGCACTGGCCGGGTACACCCTGCAGCTGCTCTTCGAGCCGCCTCGGGTGGCCGACGACGTGCTCCAACCCGCCATGGTTTTCAGCTGTATCGCCGCGGCGATCGCCGTCTATGTGATCGGGAGCCGGTGGGCACAGGGCCCGCGGCGTCATCAACAGACGATCCAGGTCCTCTCCGATGCCTCATTCGGTGTGTACCTGAGCCACCCGTTCGTGCTGCAGTTGCTCCTCGACCACGGGCTGGGTAACGGGCAACAGGTCGTGCCTGCGCCGGTGGCGACGTTGATCGCCTTCGTAGCCTCGGCTGCCGGCGGGACGGTGATCTCGCTCCTCGCCCGACGAACGCCGCTTTCCCTGGCCCTCACCGGGCGAGCCTGGCGCCCGACACCCGCCCGCGACCGGGCTGCGCCGCCCATCCGGTTGCCGTTCCGGCTCCGGCCCGGGCCTGCTCCCGCGCTGGCGTTGGTGCCCGCGACATCCGCCTATCCCATGCCGACAATCGACATGCCGGCTATCGACATGCCGGCTATCGACATACCGGCACGCGACCGGTCGGGCACCGATCTCGAAAGCTCTCGGTCATGAGCGTCCACGCCCTGCTCGAGAACCGGATCGGAGCAGACGGGCCGGCCCTCATCCAGGGCGCCACAGGTGCATCGGTCTCATGGCGAGACATCTCGCTTCTCGCAGGCCAGTGGGAGGACAGCGGTCTGCACGGGCCGGTCGGGCTGGTCCTCGCGGATCCGCTCGCCATGGCCTCGCATTTCGTCGCCGCGCTGGCGGCTGGTGCCCTCGTCGTGCCCCTCAACCCCTCGGCGCCACGTCCCGAACAGGAGACCAGGCTGGACCAATTCGGTCTGCGAGCCCTGGTCACCGACGCCGGATCGATGCCGATGACCGCCGGGGGGCTGGAGACCTGGACTGGGACCGTGGGCACCCTTCGCCGTGCCGGCGGCCCGCCGACCGGCAGCCGGCACCGAATCGGGCGATCGCTGCCCGCCGAACCGGCGCGGACCTCTGTCCTCATGGCCAGCTCGGGCACGACGGGGACCCCGAAGATCATCCCCTTGACCGAGCAGCAGCTCTTGGCCACCGCGAGCGGGGTGGTGGACCACCTGCGGCTCGGCCCCGGGGAGAGAGGGTACTCGCCGTTGCCCCTGTTCCACATCAACGGCTTGGTGGTCGGCGTCCTGTCCGCCCTGATCGGTGGCAGCTCGATAGTGCTGGAACGCCAGTTCTCGCGCCGTTCTTTCTGGCCGACGGTGGAGGCCCACGACGTCACCTGGTTGAACCTGGTCCCGGCCATCCTGGCCATCCTGGCGGTGGACGGACCGAGTGACCTCCATGGGCCTCCGGCTGGGTCAGAGCACTCCCCCGCCTCCTCCGGCCGGGTTCGCCTGGCCCGATCCGCGTCGGCTCCGCTGCCCGCCGCCGTGCAGGAACGATTCGAAGCCCGGACCGGAATCCCGGTGATCGAGACCTACGGGATGACCGAAGCAGCCAGCCAGATCACCGCCAACCCGATCGGGGAGCCCCGCCCCGGGTCGGTGGGTCAGCCGGTCGGCATCGAGCTGCAAGTGCTGGCCCGGGACGGATCGCCGGCCGAGCCGGGAGAATGCGGCCAGGTGCATCTGCGGGGAACCCGGGTAACCAGGGTGTACTGGGAGCCGAACGGGTCCTCCGGGTGGGCGTGCCGCCCCGCCGTGGACAGCGCCGGGTGGCTGCCGACGGGGGACATCGGGCGAATCGACGGCGGCGGGTACCTGTTTCTCGTGGGGCGGGAGGGCGATGTGATCAACCGCGGTGGGGAGAAGATCCAGCCCCGCGAGGTCGAAGAGGTGCTGCTCA
>JAFAWZ010000095.1 GCA_019241495.1 Acidimicrobiales bacterium
GTCCGCCAGGTAGCTGACCGAGCGCAATCCCTCGCGAACATCGGCGGGTGATTGGAAATGGGACGGCGCGGCGTCGCTCACTGATCGGAGTTCCTTCCTGGTGTCCTGCCCGTCGGGGCGCAGAACTAACAGTTTACCGGCCTAAGCTTCGCGGGCCCCAGCGTGCACTATCGGAACTGCCTGAGCAGGGCCATAGACGGGTCATCGGGTCCGAAGTTGTAGTCACAACCTGACGCAGCCGGATCCCAGTCCCAGAGCAGGACGTGGCTGGTGCCGAGAGCATGCTGGGCCGATATCTTGGCCGCGAGCTCGGACCGCCTCGCGAGTGGAGAAGTGCAGGAAGCACCGGGACCGGCCTTGATCCCCATCTCCCCGGCGATCAAGGGTTTGCCGAGCCCCTCCGCCTGGCGTTCCCGCACGGCAATCCCGTTCCAGGTGTCACCGCCCACGGCAAGCGACGGGTCGTAGTAGTCGTGGTAGGAGAGAACGTCTATCCCCGGGCTCGCCCCTACGTAGCTGAAGTCGTCGTTCGAGGTCCCGCATTGGCCGCTACCGAGGAAGCCCGCCTCAACCGGGTGGCGGGGATCCAGACGGTGTATACGAGCTCCGACATCGTCGAAGAACCCTCTGAGAGCGGTTGCCGCGGCATGGTCGTCAGGGCAGCTGTCGTGGCCGTAGCAGCCGTCTCCTGCGTGCCCGGGGTCGCAGTCGGAGGCTTCGGCCTCGTTGACTGGTTCCCACATCGCCAGCGCCGGCGCGTCCGCGTAACGCGAGACGACCTGGTCGACGTAGTTCGAGTAGGGCAGTTCGTCCCCGGAGACCGGCGCCCCGGCGAAGCCACCAGCGTACCACGACATGCCCTTCCACTGGCCACCGTCGCACGTTCCCGACTGGTTGGCGAGCGAGACGATCAAGGAGTCGCCATGACGGGCGGCGGCGGCGAAGACCCGGTCGAGCGGGCGCCAAACGATGCTCCCGGCGTGGAGGTCGATCGCCATGCTCCATTGAAAGGCCCAGATCCTCACCAGCGTCCGGGCCGGTAGGCCGGCGAAGAACGAGTCGAGCTGCGAGTCCGACAGCATGGAACCACAGCCTCGGTTGACCCCCCAGTCGGTGGCCAGCTCGTATGCGTCGAGCCCCACGGTTCGGTATGCCGGGGCGGCCGCCGAGGGGGCGGTCACCACCGTCGGAGTGGTCGTGGCCGATGTCCGGAGGGACGAGTTGCAGGCGCTCAGTCCACCGGCACCGGCCGCCACCAGGCCCGCTGCCCCGAACCACCGAAACAGCCGGGACATCGGGTTTCATGCTAGTGGCTGGGATAAAAGCCCCGAAGGCGTCGGGGAGGAGCCCTCGACGAGGCCGAATGGATCCTCCCTGCAGGCCCGGCCCCCTAGCGGTTGGCCACCTCGCAGCCCTGGCGCCTATTGGACGACCATGAGGGTGTTGCCCTCAGGGTCACGCAGCCAGAACATGGGCGGCACCGGGTCACCCATGCGGCTGACCTCGGCGTCCACTTCGACGCCGGCCTGCTGGAGTTGGGCGTGGTAGGAGTCGATGTCGTCGGTCTGCAAGGTGATCCCCGTCTCTCGCTTCCCCGACGCTGTGTCCTGGCGGGGCGGAGCCAATGCGATCGTGGTCGTCTCGTCGCCCAGACCGACCTCGATCCAGCGGTAGCCGTCGCCGAAGGGGATGTCCACCCGCTTCTCACAGCCCAGCTTGTTCACATAGAAGTCGACTGCGCCGTCCTGGTCGGCCACCGGGATGATGACGGTTGCGATCTTGTTCGCTCGGCTCTTGTTCATAGTGAAACTCGCACCCGGATCGTCGGGGTCTTGACCGCCGGGAGGCCAGCGGCCGGCATCTCGACGTAACCGTGAGGAAAGGAAGGATGCCTGAGCTGGCTGTCGCAAACACACAGGGACGAGCGAGAGGGTCCGGTCAGCCGCCAAGCCAGCGGTCTGGAACCGTGAACCCGGCTCGGAGAACCAGGTAACTGTGGACCGCAGATGCTTCTCGTAGCGCCCGGGCTTGGACCGTGAAGATGGCCGTAGTCGCTGAGAAGGCCAGGTTGCGGCCGACCCCTGGCACGGTGCGGGACCGGTAAAGGAGTGGGGGAGCGGTGCCTTCCCACCAGTCGTGGACTGCGTCAGCCAAGTCGGCGCAGGTAGCGAGGATGGGATCGGGATCGGCCCGGCTGTTGACGTCGATGCGACCGGTACTGATCCGATCGTCGACCCCGAGCGCATCCAGGTTCGATTGCTGGGTCAGGGCCAGGACGGAGGTCTCGATCCTGAGCTGGACCAGCCACAGGTCCGCGTCCGTATCGGCGATCGCCCGGGCGGGAAAACGTTCCCGGGCGGCGACGATAGGCCGGTTCGCCGCATATCGGACCCTGAAGCGTCCCGACGCCGGGTCGAACCGGTTACGAGGGCTCGGGAACGGCGTCCAATCCCACTGACGGGGACGGGTGTCGTCGATACGCCACCACATGGAGACCGTCTTGGTCAGCCGCAGACCGGCGGGCCGGCGGGACGGGAAGGAGGTCAGGACTGGTCTGTCGAGGCCAGGATCAGCCAGACCACGGTCTCTACCCGACCGGCAGCGAACAGGTCGGCCAGGCTGCGCCCGTCGAGGTCATGCCGAGGTGCCCTCATGAGCTCATCGGCGGCTTGGGCATCGGATGTGACCTGGCCGAGGGCGGCGAGCACGGTTGGCAGGCCGGGCCGGGTATCGCCTCGGGCCGGGTCGAACTGCCATGTCGGATGTAGCGTCCGAGATCCGCTGCGCCACCCCAGAAGTTGACCGCGCCTGCGGCGCCGGTCGACGCCGCGCCGATCCTGCAGAGATGCGACCAGACGGACCACTTCCGCGGTCTCCAGGGCGTCCACCTGCCGACTGCGGAGCCGGTCGGCTTGGCGGGCGCGGTTCACCCGCCGAGCGGCGTCGAGCACCGCTTGGGAAGGCGCCTCGAAACCATACGTCGGCGGCAGCTCGTCTTCGGCCAGATACCTGAGCGTGTCGGCCAGGTCGGGGTCCACGTCGGCCCGCCGGCGGATCTTGTTCACGGCCGTATCGAGGGATAGCATTTTCAACCTCCTGCAGGCTCATCGTACCCGACCGACACTTCTTGTAGACGTTGTAGACGCTTCGTTGCGTAGGCGATCGGCAAATGGGGGAGTGTCCCTTCAGACGCAGTGCCGCCCGCTTCGCCGGGAACCAACTCGCTGCTGGCCAGCGCCCGAGCTACCCGGGCTACCTCGGCAACCTCACGTCACCATGATGTTCCAGGCTCGTCCAGCCACCATTGGCCGGCCCGCGTCAGCTGCAAGGTGCCCCCGACCAGACGCTCACCCCTGGAGCGGTCGGGCTCGAGCTTCGCGTCGACCCGATTCGCCATGCCGGCCCATTCCAGGATGCGCGTGAGAAGGTCCAGGTCCCAGCCGAACGACATTCGGCGATGATCCGGGTCCTGCATGTAGGGGGCGAGCCACTCGTATTGAGCGTCGGCGCGGTTGCACACCCAGTCGAGCACCTCGTCGTAGTCCATCGGTCTCCGCTCGAGCATGCGGAGAATCTCCGGTGCCAGCTCGTCGAGGATCTCTTCGCCGTGACGGTAACGGTGGTTGGCGAAGAAGCCGGCCAGCGGGCCCAGCTTGGGCAGCACCTCGGTGGCTTTCAACCAGCGTTGGAGCGGTTTGCCTTCCAGCTTGGCCCAAGCAGTGGTGGCCCGGAGCTTGCCGTGCTCCTTGCGGAGGGCGCCGGCGGACAGGGCCCAGCGGATGGTGAAGCCGAGCTCGGGAAGATCGGCGGCCGACCTTGTCTTGAACGTGCGATCGCCGATCGTCTCGTCGAGGCGGTCCTCGGTCCCGAGCCGCGACACGAGCTGCCTGGCGTCAGCGAGGGTCGGTTGGCCCGTCTGGGTCAGCTTGCGCCCGTCGTCGTAGAAGCTGGTCAGCACGTCGAAGCGAGCCAGCACCGGGGCAGCCTCGGCAGAGGCGATCACTTCCGCCGGGGCCGTGGCGGCGCGGCGCCGCTTCTCGGGAGCCGGGCTGGGAAGCCTGATGGGATCACCTTGTTCGAGGGCCTCGTTGATCGCATCGATGTCGGTCAGGTCCACACCGCGGGCTCGGAGGGCGGTCAGCACCGCCTTGGCCGGACCGGCCGCGCTCGGGTCCCCCATGCTCTCGAGGTACGCCGGCTCCATCTCGTCGACGGCCGCCACTGTCTCGTCGACGAGAGTCGGTTCGAGCCCGCTGCGCTTCGCGCTGAACCGCACGAATGCCCGCACGACGTCCGGTAGGGCCGCGGCCTGGCCGGAGTCGAGCAGGAGCTTGCGCGGCGCCAGGTCGCCGAGAAGAAGGGAGACCACGGTTGGGCTCCACCGCAGCGGCCGGCCCTCGTAGTCGGAGCGGAGGTCCACCAGGTGGTGAGCGAGCAGCTCGATGTCGGCACCGGGCATCCGACCGGCCAGCCGCCGCCCCTCCTCCGAGTCCCTGAAATCCCTCACGAGGGCCTCGCGTTCGGAGGGGGTGACCTCGATGTCGGCCGGTCCATCGTCGGTGATGCCAGCTCGCCTCAGCCGGGCCCAGATCAGCGCCCGGTGGCGGGCGAAGTCCTCGGTCCGCAGCTCGGTATCACCGTTCCACAGGTCCGACATCGCCATCGCGTCGCGCAGACGCAAGAGCACCCTGTCTACTGGTATCTCGTCCAACCGCATATGGGGGTCGATCGCCGAGCTCCACGACTCCACCACCTCGTTCAGGTTCGCGCCGATCCACCCGTCTTTGGCCTGGCCCGAAAGGTTGTGGTCGACCAGCACGACGAGAGCGTGCTCGCCGGGCCGGCCCGGCTGGCGGAAGCCGATGATCAGAGAGTCCTGATCGCCGAACACGTCTGATGCGATCCATCCTCGGGTCGGAGCGGCCCGCCCGACTTCGTTCACCCATGCGGGCGGACGGGTGGCTCCTCTCAACTGCGTGACGACCGACGTGGCCAATCGCTCGTGGGTGGGCGTCGCCACGGCGGCGAAGGCCGCCGCGACCACGGCGGCGGGGGCATCGCGGCGTTGGTTGCACCGTTCGAAAAGCGCCTCTTCGAACGGCGGGGCGTCCATGCGGTCGAGCCGGGCCTGCCACCGGGCCCGTTCGAACATGTCCATCATGGCGCTGGCCCACGTCTCTGCCGCCACTGGATCGTCTTCGTCGAGAAGCTCCCGGCCGCCCGAGTCGATGATGTGGTCGACTGGAGAATCGCTCGATCTCGGGCCGTCGACCGGCCTCAGGTGCGGAGGTCGGGTCCCCTTCGGCGTGATCCGGCCACCTCTGCGCTTGTCCCGTGCCATGGCACCAGTCCAGCCGATCCCGAACAGAAACCCGAAGTTGGCGCCAGGCGAGTCATACCCGAGGATGATTTCCTAGGCCTCTGACGGACTTGTCGGACCGGGTGGTCTACCCTGAGCGCGAGCAGTCACTCCACCCAGGAGGAACCAGTAGTGGCGTTACTAGACCGGGAATTCATCGCCGTACCGGACGACCGGAAGAACCAGATCGTCTTCAAGTGGCCCGACCACAACATCCGCAAGTTCACCCGGGCCATCGTCAACGCCGACGAGATGGCTCTGTTCGTGAACACCGGGCAGGTGGTGGCGACCATGGGCCCCGGCCGGCACAAGATCGACGCCGACGAGATCCCCGGGCTCGGCATGTTCATCGACTTCGCCACGGGGGGCAACGCCTACAAGGCCGAGCTGTACTTCGTCGGCACCCGGGAATACCCCCGCAACACCTTCGGGGGCCGCATCGACGACGTCCAGGACCCCCAGACGGGCATGATCGTGACCCTGCGGGTTTTCGGCGACTACTCGATGAAGGTCAAAGATCCGGTCGCTCTCATAACCAACCTGGTCGGGACGGTGAACGTCGCGGACAACGACGCGGTCACCGGCTGGATGTCCGACCAGCTCCTCAAGGTCATGAGGACCCACATGACCGTGCAGATCGTCCGCAACGGCTGGCCCATCCTCGGCTTGTCGGCCTACACCCCCGACATAGAGAAGGAGGTCGTCGCCGCCGGCAACGAGCAGCTGGCGACGTATGGGGTCGAGGTCATCCGGATGGGCAACTTCGACATCAACCTGTCGACCGAGGACGAGGCCCAGCTGAAGAGCCTCGCCAAGGACACCGCCTACTCCCGGCTGGCCGGCGGCTTCCAGCAGTACGCGGCGGGAGAGATGGC
>JAFAWZ010000246.1 GCA_019241495.1 Acidimicrobiales bacterium
CGCGCCGATGGCCGTGGAGAGCACGCCGTCAATGCCGTTGGCGCCCCGGTTGGACAACACCACGGCACCCCGCCGGGGCGCGCCGAACCATTCGACGTCACGTACTGGCATTGACGACGACACGAACAACACGCCGCCCTCAGCCAAGCCCGCCAGCGCGCTCCTGGCCAGGGCCGGCTCCGACATGTCGAGAAGGGCTCCCTTTTTCAGCAAACCCTCGAAGGCGCCCTGGGCCCGGCGTTCCCCGTCCTGCCAGGCAAGCAACCAGCCGCTCGGCCGCTCCGGCACCGGCGTCTCGAGCGCTTCGACGATAGCGGCCGGCGTGGTCGGAACCGTGTAGGCGGCTTGGCGCTCGGGGTCGGCCCACCGCGTGCGGTGGTCGACCAGGACCTGGGTGGTCTCGGGGGGAAGGGCCGCCAGCCACTGGCTCACGACCTTCGACGCCCACGGGGCGCCGACACGTAGGACCACGTCGGGCGGCGGCGAGCCCGGGAAACGGTGGCGCAAGAGGGCGTCGCCGGCCGCGATCGTGCAAGGCGACGGCAGGCGGGCCCCAGAACGGGGATCGGCAAGCACCGGCCAGCCCAGCCGGGCGCCGAGCTCCAGAGCTCCAGGGCCAGCGCCCGCTCCAGCCACGATCAACCCCCTACCCCCGGCGTGGCCGGCCAGCAGCTCGACCAGCTCCTGAGGCGGGGTTCCCGCCTCAGGGCGCCAAGCGGCGTGCCACGGGCGACCCCCCGGTCGGCCGGGCGGTACCTCTATACTCCCGGGCCGGCCGAGCAGCGGCTCCCGGAAGGGAAGGTTGAGGTGCACGGGGCCCGGAGCCTCGAGGGCCTCTTGCACGGTCCGTGCGGCGATCGATCTCCACTCCGGGCTCATGGCCGGGTCGGGCGGTCCGGGGTCGAGCTCCCAGGCCGCCCCGACGAACAGGCCCCTCTGCTCCACGGTCTGAGGGGCCGCCACGTGGTGCAGCTCGGGCGGGCGGTCGGTGGTAACGGCGATCAGGGGCACACCCGCCTGGGCCGCCTCGACGACCGCCGGGTGCAGCTCGACCGACGCCGTGCCGCTCGTGGTCACGACTACGGCCGGGCGTCCCCCGGCGAGGGCCAGGCCGAGCGCCACGAACCCGGCCGAGCGCTCGTCGAGCACGACGTGCACCCGGATCCGCTCCTCTTCGTCGAGGGCGACGACCATCGGGGTGGAGCGCGACCCGGGCGCCACTACCGCGTCGGTGACGCCGGCCCGGGCCCACTCGTCGCAGACAACGGCGCAGAACGCAGCCTGGACGTCCTGTGGCCGGATCCAGGTCATGGCAGGATCCCCCGGTGCCGTCCCTTCACGTCGATGCCCGGGGGGTGGGTGAGCCCCTCGTCCTGGTGCACGGCTTCACCCAGTCCGCCCAGGCGTGGGGCCCGGTCGGGGAGCTCCTCGGGGCCCGCTTCCGGTTGCTGGCCCTGGACGCCCCCGGCCACGGCCGCGCCGCGTCTGTATCGGCCGACCTGCCGTCGGGGGCCGATCTCATGGCCGAGGCGATCCGGGCCAGGGTGAGCTGCGCCGATTGGCTCGGCTACTCGATGGGTGGCCGCTTCGCCCTCCACGTGGCGCTGCGCCACCCTGATGTGGTCAGCCGCCTGGTCCTGGTCAGCGCCACGGCGGGCATCGACGACCCGGTGGAGCGGGCCGAGCGGCGCCGGGCCGACGAGCGGTTGGCCGAGCAGGCCCTCGACGCGGGTGTGGAACGGTTCGTTCGGGATTGGCTGGGCCAACCGTTGTTCGCTTCGCTGCCCCCGGCCGCTGCGTCCATGGAAGGCCGGCTGGGGGGGACGGCCTCGGGCCTGGCCTCCAGCCTCCGACTGGCCGGCACGGGCACGCAGCAGCCCTTGTGGTCCCTGCTGCCCGGCTTGTCGATGCCCGTTCTCGTCGTAGCCGGATCGCTGGACACCAAGTACACCGCGCTGGCCTCCCGCCTGGTGGACGGCATCGGCGCCAACGCCGCCCTCCATCTGCTCCACGGGGCGGGCCACGCCTGCCACCTGGAGAAGCCCGCCGAGTTCGTCGAAGCCGTGACCGCCTGGCTGGCCGGTCCGGGTGACTAGATCCATACCCCGACGGCCAGCAGGCAACCGAAGGCGAGCTGGGTCCGACCGGTAGCACCCAGCACCGGGATCAGCTGTTGAGCCGTGGCCCCGCGGCGCACCGCCTGCACCGGGAACAGGGCGATCGGCGCAGCGGCCAGAGCGAGCAGTCCCCCGGCCCGCAAGGCAGCGATAGCGAACACCAGCACGAAGGCCCCGACGATGCAAGCCTGGAACGCCACGCGGGTCCGGCTGGGCCCCATCACCACGGCCAAGGTGCGCTTGCCGGCGAGCGTGTCGCCGGGAATGTCCCGGAGGTTGTTGACCACCAGGAGCGCCACGGCCAGCAGCCCGACCGGCACGGCCACCAGCGTCGACAGGGCGGTGACCCGCCCGGTCTGCACGTAGGCGGTACCCACGGTGGCGACCAGCCCGAAGAAAACGAACACGAACACTTCCCCGAAGCCGGCGTACCCGTAGGGACGGGGCCCGCCCGTGTAGAACCACCCGGCCGCGATGCACGCCGCCCCGACGGCCAGCAGCCACCACCCGGCGGCCGCCGCCAGGGCCAGCCCGGCGGCCGCGGCCAACCCGAACGCGGCCAGGGCGGCGCGCTTGACCGCGGCGGGGCGCTTCAGGCCGGAGGCCACGAGCCGGGCCGGGCCCACCCGGGCCTCATCGGTCCCCCGCACGCCGTCGCTGTAGTCGTTGGCGTAGTTGGTCCCGATCTGGAGCGCGACCGACACCACAAGGGCCGCAACCGCCCGCCACCAGATCACCCCTCCGCCCGAGTGGGCCGCGGCGGTGCCGACGACGACCGGCACGGCGGAGGCGGGCAGGGTGCGGGGACGGGCCCCGGCGACCCACGGGTGCCGGGGT
>JAFAWZ010000176.1 GCA_019241495.1 Acidimicrobiales bacterium
TTCTTCGACCTGTACCTGAAGGGGGACTCGCCGGCCTCGGCCCGTCTGCGCCAGTCGGCCACGCCGGGCCTCGCCACGCTGACCGCGGGCTGAACGCCGGCCGGCGTCGGCTCCTCAGCGGGCGTCTCGGGGTCAGCGGCCGGGGCCGGTGGCCGCGAACCGCCGGCGGGCGTCCTCGATGACCGCCTCCGCCTCCTCCCGCCCCCGCCACCCGGTCACGACGGTGCCCTTCCCCGGCTCCAGCTCCTTGTAGATCGTGAAGAAGTGGGCGATCTCGGCCAGCTGGTAGTCCGGCACGTCGGCGAGGTCGGCGATGTGGCCCATCCTCGGGTCGGATGCCGGCACGCAGAGGACCTTGGCGTCCTGGCCCTTCTCGTCCCGCATAAGGAACACCCCGATCGGCCGGGCCCGGATGTGGCACCCGGGGAACGTCGGCTCCTCGAGCACGACGAGGGCGTCGAGCGGGTCGTCGTCCTCCGCGAGGGTCGCCGGAAAGTAGCCGTAGTCCTCCGGATACCGGGTGGAGGTGAACAGCATCCGGTCGAGCCAGATGTTCCCTGCCTCGTCTGCCTCGTACTTGTTGCGGGTGCCCTTGGGAATCTCCACCACGACTTCGATCTGCATGCCTCGTTGGTATCACTCCGCGGCCCGGCCGCGGTGGTGGTCCTGGGGAAAATACGTAGTGGGTACTGATGTGAAGTTCCGGATTCGGCCGTACGGTTCGCGCCGTGACTGGGCGTACTCCCGTCTTCGTTTACGCCTCCGATCCCTTGTCGACGGCGGGCGCCAAGGCCCAGCTGATGAACCAGCCGCCGATAGAGCTGGTGGGCTTGGCCGACCTCGACCGGGCCCGGGTGGCCCTGGTGGTGAGCGAGGCCGTGGACGAATCGGCGGCCAAGGTGGTGAGGGCCATCCACCGTGACGGGATACCCCGCGTCGTGCTGGTGGCGGCCCGCTTCGACGAGGCCGGGGTGGTGGCTGCTGTTGGGGCGGGGGTGACCGCTTTCCTCCGCAAGAGCGAAGCCACCTCGGCTCGGCTGGTGGAGGTGATCCGCGAGGCGGACGAGACGGGGTGCCAGCTGCCCGAAGGGCTGTTGAAGAGGGCGTCCGCCACGGCGGACTTCGGCAGTTGGGTGCCGGCCTCTCGGCCGAGCGCGCCCCGTTTGCGCGACACCGAGGAGCGAGGAACGACCCTGACCAGCGTCCGCCTCTCGGCGCGCGAGGTGGAGGTTCTGCGCCTGGTGGCCGACGGCTTCGACACGACCGAGATCGCCGAGCAGCTCGCGTACTCGGAGAGCACCATCAAGGGCGTGCTGGCCAAGCTCATGACCCGCCTCGATGCCCGCAACCGGTGCCACGCCATCGCCATCGTGGTCCGGGAGGGGCTGATCTAGCCCGTCACACCTGTAGGCCACGATGGGTCCCATGGCTGCGGTGGCTCAGATGGCGGGTCCGGGTGAGCTGGCGCCCTGCCCGGTATGCGGGCAGACCCGGGCCGGGGGCTCGTGCCCCAATCGGTGGTGCCGGCGCGCCGACCGGGGCTTCTCGGTGGTCTTCTCGGTCGGCACCCACCGGGGGGCGCTGCGCCAGGCCATCGCCCGCTACAAGTACCAGGGCGAGGGCCACCTCGGCGCGGTGTTCGCCGGCATGATCAGCAACTTCGTGCAGCGGGAGGCGGGGTGGTTCGAAGAGTTCGACGTGATGGCCGCCGTACCGACGTTCCGAGGGTCCTCGGCCCGGCGGGGGTGGGATCCGATGGGGGAGCTCCTCGCCCGCCTGGCCGAGCGGCTACCCGGGTGGGCGGTCGAACCCGGCCTTCTGGCCAAGCGGGTCGAGACACCCGCCATGGCCGGGCGGAGCTGGGCCGACCGCCAGGCCATCGCCCGCCACGAGCTGCGCCGCTCCCTGTTCGTCCCCGACCCGGCCCGGGTCCGCGGCGCCCAAGTCCTGGTGCTCGACGACGTGTTCACCGAGGGCAGCACTCTGCGCGAGGTGGCCGGGGTCCTCCGCCGGGCGGGCGCCTCCGACGTGGCCGGGCTCGTGCTGGCCCGGCCGGGCTGGGCCCCCACACCACCCGAGGGCCGCCCCGATGGATAACCTTCTAGCCCCATGTCCCAGGGCGAGGCCGCCAAGCTGAACCGCGTCTCGGTCTCCGAGGTGCGAACGGCGGTGCCCACCACGACCGGGGTGGAGGCGGGCATGGTCACCCTGCGCGAGGACGAGCCGCCCCACCGCAGCGTCGCCATCGTGATCGGCCAGCCCGAGGCCCGTGCCATCCAGACCGGCTGGACCGGGGCGGCCGCCCGCCGGCCCAACACATGGGACCTCTTCGTCTCGACCGTCGGGCTGTTGGAAGCCCGCATCGATCGGGCCGTCATCGTCGCAGTCGAGGAGGGCCGCCACTTCTATGCCAACGTCGAGTTCGAGCGAGGCGCCGAGCGACGGGTCCTCTCGGCCCGGCCCTCCGACGCCATCGCCTTGGCCCTGCGCTCCTACGGGGCCGGGCTGTACGTGGCCGAGCAGGTCATGATCGACCTCGGCCTGGGCCAGGCCCCCATGGACAACTAGACAACTACAAGCTACCCGGGCTCTCCCGCGGCCAGCTCGACCTCTATCTTCAGGTCGTCGATGTCGCGCGACTCCGAGTCGAAGGCGACCACGTCGAGCGTCTCGACGGTGCCAGCCTGGCACAGGTCGTCGGCCGCCGCTTCGATGCTCGGGGCCAGGGCTTTGGGCGTCGTGACCACGACCGAGGCGACCGGGGCTCGAAGTGATACCCCCGCCTCGGTCTTGCGCTTGCGGATGTCGGCCAGCGCCCGCCGGGCCACGTCGAAGACCAAGCCGTCACCAGAGCCGACCCGCTCGGTGATCTCG
This sequence comes from Acidimicrobiales bacterium, assembly GCA_019241495.1. Taxonomy (GTDB): domain Bacteria; phylum Actinomycetota; class Acidimicrobiia; order Acidimicrobiales; family Palsa-688; genus JAFAWZ01. The sequence goes on from JAFAWZ010000176.1 coordinate 2,875, forward strand.
CCCACCGACGGCCACGCCGCTCGGTGGATGGAGGCGCCCGCCTCGTGCCACCAGGACCAGACCTCCTCGGTGACGAAGGGCAGGACCGGGGCGAGCAGCCGCAGCAGCGCCGACAGGGCGGTGTGCAGGGTGGCCCGGGCGGAAGCCGCCCGCAACTCCCCGAGGCTGCCGTAGGCCCGGTTCTTCACCAGCTCGACGTAGTCGTCGCAGAAGTCCCAGAAGAAGGCCTCTGTCCGCTCCAGGGCCCGGGCGTAGTCGTAGCCCTCGAAGGCGGCCGTCACCTCAGTGACCAGCTCGGCGAGCAACGACAGCAGGGCGGCGTCGACCGGCTCCACTGGCGGGCCGGCATCCCCAGCCCCAGCCGCATCCGCATCCGCGTCGGGCGCCGGCCCGGCGGCCAGCACGAAGCGCGACACGTTGAGGATCTTGATGGCCAGCTTCCGGCCGATCTTCATCTGTCCCTCGTCGAAGGCGGTGTCGGTGCCGGGCCGGGCGCTGGCCGCCCAGTAGCGGACCGCATCGGAGCCGTACTTCTCGAGCAGGTCCATCGGGGTGACCACGTTGCCCCTGGACTTGGACATCTTCTTGCGGTCGGGGTCGAGGATCCAGCCCGATATGGCGGCGTGGGCCCACGGGAGCGAGCCGAACTCGAGATGGCTGCGCACGATGGTGGCGAACAACCAGGTCCGGATGATGTCGTGGGCCTGCGGGCGCAGGTCCATGGGGAACACCCGGCTGAACAGGTCGGGGTCGTCCTCCCAACGGCCGGCGATCTGGGGAGTGAGCGACGAGGTGGCCCAGGTGTCCATGACGTCGGGGTCGCCGGTGAAGCCGCCCGGTTGGTCCCGCTGGTCCTCGGAGTAGCCGGGCGGGCAGGCCGTGCTCGGGTCCACGGGCAGGTCCGCCTCGACCGGCAGGAGGGGATCGGAGTAGTCGGGGTGACCCGACTCCGACAGGCGGTACCACACCGGGAAGGGCACCCCGAAGAACCGCTGCCGGCTGGTCAACCAGTCCCCGGTCAATCCCTCCACCCAGTGCGTGTACCGGGCGGCCATGTAGGGCGGGTGCCACGTGAGCTCGCGGCCCCGGTCGAGGAGCGAGTCCCGGTGGGCCATGGTGCGGAAGAACCACTGCCGGCTGGTGACGATCTCGAGCGGTCGGTCGCCCTTCTCGTAGAACTTGACGGGATGGACGATCGGTCGCGGCTCGCCCCGCAGCTCGCCGGACTCTCGGAGAAGCTCGACGATGCGGCTCTGGGCCTGGCGGACGGTAAGGCCGCCCAGCTTCGACTCGTACAGCTCGGTGGCCGAATCGGAGAAGGCGGCGGGCGCCGATCCGGCCAGCCGGCCGTCGCGCCCCACCACGGCCCGGACGGGCAGCGACAGCTCCCTCCACCAAGTGACATCGGTCGTGTCACCAAATGTGCAGATCATGGCCGCACCGGTGCCCTTGTCGGGCTGGGCCAGGGGGTGGGCCACGAACGGCACCTCGACATCGAACAACGGCGTCCGCGCCGTAGATCCCACCAGCCCGGCGAACCGCTCGTCGTCGGGATGCGCCACCACGGCCACACAGGCGGGCAACAACTCCGGCCTGGTCGTGTCGATCAGCAACTCCGAACCGCCGGCGAGGTGGAACACAAGCTGGTGGTAGGCGCCCGGCCGCTCCCGGTCCTCGAGCTCGGCCTGGGCCACCGCGGTGCGGAAGTCGACATCCCACAAAGTGGGCGCCTCGGCGGAGTAGGCCTGACCTTGGGCCAGCAGCCGCAGGAAGCCCCGTTGCGAGGCCCGCTGCGAGCTCTCGTCGATGGTCGTGTAGTACTGGGTCCAGTCGCAGGACAGGCCGATGCGACGCCACACCGCTTCGAACGCCTTCTCGTCCTCGGCCACCAGCTCCAGGCACAGTTCCACGAAGTTGGGGCGCGACACCGCGACCGGCTCCTGGCCCTTGCCCAGCCCACCCCGGGCCGGCGGTGCGAACCCGGCCTGGTAAGGGAGTGACGGATCGCAGCGGACCCCGAAGTAGTTCTGGACCCGGCGCTCGGTGGCCAGGCCGTTGTCGTCCCAACCCATGGGGTAAAAGACGCTGAGCCCCTGCATGCGCTTGTACCGGGCGATGGTGTCGGTGTGGGTGAAGGAGAACGCGTGCCCCACGTGGAGCGAGCCGCTGACGGTGAGCGGCGGCGTGTCAATGGAGTACACGCCCTCCCGGGGCGCGGTCCGGTCGAAACGGTAGGTGCCGCCCTCCTCCCAGAGGGGCGCCCACTTCTCCTCCAGGCCCTCCAGGGTCGGCTTGTTCGGAACCGTGATCGACATGATCCCGCTACGGTACTGGCGTGCTGAGGCTGTACGACACTGCATTGGAGGACGTGACCCCTCTCGAGCCGCGCCGGGCGGGGGAGTTCTCGATGTACGTCTGCGGCCCGACCGTCTCAGGCGAGCCGCACCTCGGCCACGGCCGCTTCACCGTGGTCTGGGACATCTTCCGGCGTTACCTGGAGTGGAGCGGCCTCGACGTGCGCTTCGTGTCCAACGTCACCGACATCGAGGACAAGATCCTGGCCAAGGCAGCAGCCGAGCGGCGCCCTCCGGCCGAGGTGGCCGCCCACTACGAGAAGCTGTGGTGGCACACCATGGAACGCCTCGGGGTGGCCCGGCCGAGCGAGACCCCGCATGCCACGGCCTACGTCGAGCACATGGTCGAGCTCATAGGGGAGCTGGTCGAGCGGGGCCACGCCTACGTGGGCGGCGACGGTGTGTACTTCTCGGCCGAGAGCCTCCCCGGCTACGGGCTGCTGGCCCACCAGTCCCTCGAGTCGCTGCGCGCCGGGGCTCGGGTCGAGGCCGGCGAGGGCGCGGGCAAGCGGGCCCCGGTCGATTTCGTGCTGTGGAAGTTGGCCCGGCCCGACGAGCCCAGCTGGCCGTCGCCGTGGGGGCCGGGCCGGCCCGGCTGGCACACCGAGTGCGTGGTGATGTCGCTCGACCTGCTCGGCGAGGATTTCGACCTCCACACCGGGGGATTGGACCTGGCCTTCCCGCACCACGAGAACGAGCGGGCCCAGGCCCTGGCCGCCGGCCGCCGCTTCACCCGCCATTGGGCCCACCACGGAATGGTCGTCGACGAGGGTGGGGAAAAAATGAGCAAGTCGCTCGGCAACACGCTCTCCCTCCTGGAGCTCCTCGACACCTACGACCCTCGGGCCTTCCGGCTGCTGGTCCTTCGGTCCAACTACCGCCGGCCCATGACGGTCGGTTTCGAGACGATGAGCGCGGCGATGAGAACGGTGGAGCGCCTGGACTCCTTCGCCCGGGAGTTCGCCTCGGCCCGGGCCGCCGATCCCGATCCGGCCGCGCTGGCCCGGTTCCGGCAGCGCATGGACGACGACTTCGACACGCCCAACGCGCTCGGCGGCGCTTTCGAGCTGCTGCGTGAGGCTCGGGCCGTCGCCGATAAGGACGCGGTGGGTCTGGCCGCGGCGGTGTTCGACATCTTCGAGAGAGCCCTCGGGTTGCCGCTCCAGGGCGCCCCGGCTGACATCCCGGACGAGGTGCTGGCCCGGGCCGCGGCGCGCGACCAGGCCCGGGGAGCCAAGGACTTCGGCCGGGCCGACGCCATCCGGGCCGAGCTCCAAGCCGACGGCTGGGTGGTGGAGGACGGACCCGAAGGCACCACCATCCGGCGGCCGTGAACGGGCTGCTCAAGGAGGACGGCGAGCTGTGGGACAGTGACGGGCGGCCGGTGGCTCTGTCCCGCCTGCTGGCTGCGGATTGACCGAACTGGAGAGGTGCAGATGGCAGACTTCTCGAACGCTCTGAACGAGGACCAGGTCCAGCTCCAGTCGTGGGTTCACGACTTCGCCGAGCACGTGATGCGCCCCGCCGCCCACGAATGGGACGAGCGGGAGGAGACCCCATGGCCGATCATCGAGGAGGCGGCCAAGGTGGGCCTCTACTCCCTCGATTTCGTAGCCAACATGTTCGCCGACCCCACCGGTATCTCGGTTCCCCTCGTGTTGGAGGAGGTGGCATGGGGCGACGCCGGCCTCGGCCTGGCCATCTTCGGCACCACCCTCGGGGTGGCGGGGATCTTTGCCAGCGGCACGCCCGAGCAGATCGGGGAGTGGCTGCCGCAATGCTTCGGTGCGCCCGACAAGATCGCCTTGGCCGCGTTCTGCGTAACCGAGCCCGATGCCGGCTCGGACGTGGGGTCGATGCGCACCCGTGCCGTCTACGACGAGGCGTCTGACGAATGGGTGCTGAACGGCACCAAGACATGGATCACCAACGGCGGTATCGCCGACGTCCACGTCGTGGTGGCTTCGGTCGACCCAGAGCTCAATTCCCGGGGTCATGCCAGCTTCATCGTCCCGCCCGGGACCAAAGGTCTGTCTCAGGGCCAGAAGTTCAAGAAGATGGGGATCCGGGCCTCCCACACCGCCGAGGTGGTGTTGAACGACGTGCGCATTCCCGGCCGGCTCCTTCTCGGTGGCAAGGACAAGCTGGACGAGCGCCTGGCCCGGTCCCGCCAGGGCGGGACCGGGCAGAGGGGACAAGCGGCCCTGGCCACCTTCGAGCGCACCCGCCCTGGCGTGGCCGCCCAAGCTGTGGGCATCGCCCGCGCCGCTTACGAGTACGCCCTCGACTACGCCAAGGAGCGCCGGCAGTTCGGCCGGGCCATCATCGAGAACCAGGCCATAGCCTTCAAGCTGGCCGACATGCGGATGCTCGTCGACGCGGCCCGGCTGCTCGTGTGGAACGCCTCTTGGCGCGGCGCCAGCGGCCCGGGCTTCGTGGCTGCGGAGGGGTCGCAGTCGAAGCTGTTCGCCGGTGAGACGGCGGTCAAGGTGACAGACGACGCCATCCAGATCCTGGGCGGGGCGGGCTACGTCCGGGATCATCCAGTGGAGCGGTGGCATCGCGACGCCAAGATCTTCACCATCTTCGAGGGGACCAGCGAGATCCAGCGCCTGGTCATCGCCCGGGCCGTCTCTGGGGTGCACATCCAGTAGATCTGACCTGCGGTTATGCCTGCAGAGGACACTTCGCTCGGGTGGTGCTCTGAGTCCTGCTCTCCGGTAATTTTCCCCATCCATCCCTACTTCGGTCGCTGACGCTTTGAATGCTTGGATCGAGGTCAACCAGGAGGTCTGGGCCGAGTCCTCGCGCCGCGACCAGGAGGGCCGGGAGGTCCTCGCCGACCCCTCGCGTCGGGTGCCGGTATCCCGCCTCGGGGTGGCCGAAGTGGAGCGATGGCATGCTCGGATGCGGCGAGCGAGGGTTAGGGAGATGGCCATGCGCAACGGGCACGAGGTGCTGCGGGCGGCGTTGGCACAGGCTGTCCGGTGGGAGTGGATCCCGGGCAATCCGGCCGCCGGCGCCCGGCTGCGCCAACCTAAGCGCCTCCCCCGCGACGGCATGAGCTTCGAGACGGTCCGTACTGCGATCGCCGCCGCCCGGGAGGTCGACACGGCGGCTGGTTTGGCTCTGCGCCTCGCCGCCGTGGCGGGCCTGCGCCGGGCGGAGCGGAAGTTGTAGGCGACGATTTCGGATACACGGCCTCTTCCACCAGGGCTTCGATGTCACACCCCGCTCTCTGGCGAGGAGGTCTCTTCCACAGACCGTTTCGGTGAGTATTATATGTAGAGATTCTGAAATGGACTAGCGCCCGGAGGGTCGATGATGGCAGATCCGAATCAGGCTGGAAAGCGATACCACTGCGATGTTTGTGGTGCTGAGCTAGTCTGCGTCAAAGCTGGAGGCGGCCGTATCGAGTGTCATGGTGCCGTGGCTGAGTTGGTGGCATCAAAGCTGCTGCCGTCGACGGACTAGGAAGCAGGGACATGAGTGACACCGGTGTTCCCTCGGGCTACGTCTCATCAGGCACCAGATTTCGGTGCTCTGAGTGCGGT
>JAFAWZ010000232.1 GCA_019241495.1 Acidimicrobiales bacterium
GCCCCGGGCCGCCAGATCTTCCAACCCGGACAGATAGGCGTCGATCACCTGTTGGTAGCGGACCAGCGAGAAGAGCAACGTGATGTTGATGCTGTAGCCCTCGCCGATCGTGGCCCGAATCGCTGGGACGCCCTCGGAAGTAGCCGGGATCTTGACCAACAGGTTGGCCTCGCCAATCCGGGTGTGCAGATCCCGGGCCGCGTCGATCGTGGCGGCGGTATCATGCGCCAACTCTGGGGCCACTTCTACCGACGCGAACCCATCGCAGCCATCACAGGAATCGAATATGGGACGCAGCAGATGGCACGCCTCGGTGAGGTCTTGGCAGACCAGTGACCAGTACGCATCGCGGACCGGGGAGCCGGCTCGGGCCAACCTCTCGAAGGCAGGGTCATAGCAATCGGAGCTCTCGATCGCCTTGGCGAAGATCGTCGGGTTGGCGGTCACCCCTCGCACCCCCCGGCTGACAAGTCCGGCCAGGCTCCCGTCGCGCAGCATCATACGGCTGAGATCGTCGAGCCAGGGACTCTGCCCGCATCCGGAATAGAGCCGTTGCAGCTTGGTCGCAGTCGTGATGGGTCTCCTTTTTTAGGCTGGCCTGGCTCGCCAAGCCCCACCGGCGGGACTGGCCCGCCATAGGCAACCGGATTCCTAGTGGATTGTTACCCGCCCGGCCGACACTGTATTCCCTGCCGATGCTGCAGGGATCAGCGCCTGCGACCGGACTACTTGGACGAAGAGGAGGCGGCGGCATCTCACTCTGAGTCGAATTGCTCAGTGCCGCCAAGCAGTATTCTGACATGGCAGTGATGCCGCCGCCTCCTTTTCGTTTACACAATCCGGTCGCAGGCACTCAGCTCAACTTGTTGAGCGCGTCCTCGATCGCCCGGTGAAAGGTTGGGTAGGCGTAGATCATCCGAGCCAGCACCTCGACGGGAACCGCGGCGTGCACCGCGACCGCCAATGCCCCGAGAACCTCGCCGCCAGCCGGGCCCATCGAGGTGGCTCCGACCAGCACACCCCGGTCGGTATCGGCGACCAGCTTGATGAGCCCGTCGTTGCCCACTTTGTGGATCCACCCTCGAGTGGAGGAGGGGAGGGGGGTGCTCGCGGTTCGCACCGCAATGTGGGCTTGACGAGCCTGGCTCTCAGTCATCCCGACCGCTCCGACTTCTGGGTCGGTGAAGGTGACCCGGGGGAGCGCCCGGTAGTCGGCGGGCTCGTGCGGCCGGCCGAGAATGTCGGCTGCGGCGATGCGGGCCTGATAGGTGGCGACGTGGGTGAACGCACCCTTGCCGGTGATGTCGCCTACCGCCCAGATCCCGTCGGTGGCCCGTAGGTTCTCGTCGACCACTACAAATCGGGCCGCCTCGTCCAGGCCGGCGGAGCCCACCCCGAGGGCAACCAGATCGGACCGCCGCCCGGTCGCTACCAACAGCTGCTCGCTCATCAGCATCCTGCCGTCGTTCAGGCGAACCGAAAAGCCGGCCTGGTCGTGGCCGACCGCGTCAATGCGGGCCCCGATCTCCACCTCGATGCCCTCCCGGGCGAAGACCTCGGCCAGCAGATTGCCGGCTTCGGGCTCCTCGAGTGGAAGCAACCGATCCGCCGTCTCGACCACGCTCACCCGGCTGCCGAAGCGGGCAAACACCTGAGCGAACTCGGCTCCGACCGCCCCCGCGCCGATCACGATCAACGACGCCGGCACATCGGTCGCTTCGACCGCATGCCGGTTGGTCCAGTACGGAACGCCGGCCAGACCGTCGATCGGTGGGACCGCTGGTCCGCTACCAGTCGCAATCACCACTGCCCGAGAGGCCGTGATCTGCGTCGTGCCCATCTCGACGGTCTTCGGTCCGGTGAAGCGGGCCGTTCCGCGAATGAAACGGCCCCCTTTGGACTCGAAGCGCTCCACGGCCTCCTTGTCGTCCCAGTAGTGGGTGGCCTCCTGGCGGATCCGGCGAGCGACAGGAGCCCAGTCCGCAGTCACGGTGGCCGCCCCCGCCAGGTCGGGGACGCGTCGGGCCTCGGCCAGCGCGTCGGTCGCCCGGACCATCATCTTGGTGGGCACGCACGCCCAGTACGGGCACTCCCCGCCGACCAGCCGGTTCTCGATGCCCACCACATCGAGGCCGGCTTCGGCCAGCTCGGTAGCGACCGCTTCTCCGCCGACGCCCATTCCGACCACGATCGCGTCCGCATGCTCAGTCATCTCGCGCGTCCTCCTCCGGGGGTAGCGGGCAATCGTGTCAGGCGCCATGAAGTGGACAGCCCGCAGCTGGTCACGCCGACGCGCTCCGTCGCCTCTCACAGTCTTCGGCCAACTCGAGCAGGATCTTGCCGCAGTCGCCGTTGTAGGACGACCCGTGCATTATGGCCAGCGTCGCCGGTCGCAGTTCGGCGAGGGCACGTATCGTCTGCGCCGTGTTCGGCGTGAAGCAGGTCGGCTGGAACATGTCTTCGGTCTGCATGGCGGCTTCGAAAATGTCGTCAGAGGTGACGGGAGGACCGTTGCCGATCTGGCTGAGGAGATCGCCGCAGAGCAACGTGGCGGTCGTCTCCTCGTAGAGGACGTGTGCGTCCCACCCATGGGGAACATGAGGAGTGTCGATGTTGCGTACCTGCTTGCCGCCAAGGTCGATCACCTCGTTCTGACCGAGCGGTCGTGGCTCGCGGTCGGCGAGATCGTTGATCGACACCATGCAGCCCATGAACGGGTGAGCGACCTGTGAGTTCGGCGCGGCGGCAAGCCATTCGTTCATCGATCCCGACTCGTCGGCTTCGAGGTGGCCGAAGGTGATCCAGCGCAGCTTGTCCAGGGCCACGACCGAGCCGACTGTATCCGATACCAGTGGGAACAACGCCCGCAGCCCGGTATGGAACAACAGTGGCTCGTCCGCGTCGACCAAGAACTGGTTGAAGGTGAAACCGGTGGGGCCGATGTCGGGCACGTGGGTGGAGAAGCGGTAGATGCCATCGGCGATCTCGTCGATTCGGGTTTGCATGGTGAGGTCTCCTTAGAGGGGTAGGGGGTTGGCGAGGACACCTGTGCCGGTGAGGCGGCCGGACACGACACGTATGAAGTCCAAGGCGTCCATCTCGACGCGTTCGCCGCCGCTGCCTTGGTCGAACTTCCCGCCGGCCGGGCCTTCGAGGACGAGCTCGAACGGTTGTCCATGGAGAGCGGCCCATTCGACGACGATGTCGGCCACGAGGCGCCCGTCGTGGTCGGCGCTCAGGCGCATCGGCCGGTTGACGGCCTGGTGCAGGTCGATCCGGTGGCACCACACGTCACGAGTAAAGCCGACATCGAGAAGGTACTTGAGCGGCACCCAACCGATGGGCGGGCCGAAGGGCATGGGCAGGTAACGGGCCGGCGGGGGAGTGCGCCAGCGGCCCCGCACCGCCTCGGGCCCGGCCGCCCGCAACTGCTCTACCACCGCGTCGTTGGAGAGATGGTCTCGTTCACGGATCTGGAACTCGTTCATCCCGTCGACCCAGTGGTGCGACTCGATCAACTTGTTGAGCGGGAGTCCGTTGCGTAACTGCCGAACGAATTGCCGGACCGAGGCTTGGGCGTCGCCCGAGCCGAGGACGTGCAGGACCATCTGGCGGACGTTCCACGCCGTGCAATCGGTTGGCAGGGCCCATTCCTCGGGCGTGA
>JAFAWZ010000047.1 GCA_019241495.1 Acidimicrobiales bacterium
TGGACCCACCTGGTCGGCATCAAGCCGCAGCGGGGCCGGATATCCAGCTGGCCTGACCGAGAGGCCTTCAACGGGATCACCTGCATAGGGACCCTGGCCGCGACCGTCGTCGACGCGGCCGCCCTGTTGGATGCGTGCGCCGGCTCCCACCCCGGCGACCGGCACCGGCCCGTCCTGCCGTCGCGCCGCTACGTGGACGCGGCCCGCGCCGGCCCGCCCCGACGCCTGCGGATCGCCCTCTCCCTGCGGCCCCCCTGGGTGCTCCACACCATCACCCCCAGCCCCGAGATCATCGCCGCGGTGCGGGCCGTGGCCGACCAATTGGCCGGCCTCGGCCACGAGGTGGAAGAACGGAACCTGCGTTACGGCCCGATGGGACCGTTCTTCGTTCCCAGGGGATCGGTAGGTCTGTGGGACTGGTGCCAGCGCGTACCGGACCGGTCGCTGCTCGATCCGAGGACCGTGGCCAGCGCCCGCTTCGGGCGCTACATGGCCGGCCCGGTATTGGGTGTTGCTCGGGCCGCAGAACGGCCGCTCGCCTCGTTCTTCGGGCGGGCGTTTCGTCGCTTCGATGTCGTGCTGACTCCGGCCACTGCCGTTCCGCCGTTGCCGGCTGGCGCCTCCCGTGAGATGTCAAGGTGGCAGACGGAGATGCTCATGACCTCCGCCTGCCCGTACTCGTGGCCGTGGAACCTGCTCGGATGGCCGGCCGTGAGCGTGCCGGCCGGTTTCGTCGGCGACAGTTTGTCGGTCGGGGCGCAGCTGGGCGGGTCGGCCAACAGCGAGCCGTTGTTGTTGGCCCTGGCCGCCGAGCTGGAGTCCGTCTCCGGCTGGGCCGACGTTCCTCTCCCAGTCGTGACGGCCCAGGAAAGAGCCGGCTAGGCCCCGCCTACGAGGCCGTCGTACGCTGATGGCGCGTCGGAGTCGGAACGATCGCGGCGAGCCGGGTCGGGCTGGCGCGGTGCAGCCCATACCGTTACGGCGGCAGGGTCGACGTGCACTCCACAGGGGTCCCCCGGTCTCCAAGGGCCCGGTTCGGCGGTGCGGGCGGTGATGGTGGCGCCGGCACCGAGGTCCAGCTCGAGAGTGGTAGCGGCACCCAGGTCCACGACATCGAGGACCTCGGCTGGGTGACCGCCGGTGGCCGAAACGCGGATGTGTTCAGGGTGCACGCACCACAGGACCGCCGATCCCGAGGCTGCCGGGTTGGAGGCCACCGCCAGCGTGAGCTGACCTGACCGGACCCGGCCCGGCCCCGCGGACCGTCCCGCAACGATGTTGGCGATCCCCAGCAGCCGGGCCACGTCGGGGCCGGCGGGGTGGGTATAGACGTCGGCCGGGGGACCGCTTTGGACCACGTTCCCGTCGAGAAGGATCACTACCTCGTCCGCGAGGAGGGCGGCCTCCTCGGGGTCGTGGGTGACCAGAACTGTGGAGAGGCCCGACTGGCGCTGGAAGCGGCGCAGCTCACGCCCCAGCTCGGCCCGTACGGGGCTGTCGAGGGCGGAGAACGGCTCGTCGAGGAGAACGACCCGGGGCCGCCGCGCCAGTGCCTGGGCCAGGCAGACACGCTGGCGCTGGCCGCCCGACAGCTCAGACGGAAGGCGGCCCGTCAGGCTGGAGAGCCGGAACGACTCCAACCAGTACGACGCCACGGCGGGATCGGCGTCCGTGCCGAAGCACACCTGGTGCCACACATCCAGGTGCGGCAGGAGGTGGTAGCCCTGGGGCACGTAGCCGATCCGGCGTTCCTCGACCGGCGTCTGGCTCACCAGGTCGGGGCCGTACCAGACGTCGCCGACCGGCCCGCTTGTGAGGCCAGCCAGGGACCGCAGCGTCACCGACTTGCCCGAGCCCGACGGGCCGAGGACGGCGAGGCGGTGGGTAGCCGACCGATGAGCGGCTCGCAGCCGGAAGCTGCCGACCAGGACGTCGAGGTCGAAGGCAAGCGCCACCGGTTCGACTGCAGCGGGCCGTACCGCTGGGGCCCGTCTCCCGGGCGGTGTCGGGCGTCGGGGCAGGCGAATCCACCCGAGAGCGACGACTCCAGCCGCCACTCCGAGAGCCAGGGCGGTCGGCGCGACAGTGTTGGCCAAGCCGGTCCCGGAGAACTGGACGTAGGTGTAGATCGGCAGGGAGGACGGGTGGTAGGCGAGGAGCACCGTGGCGCCGTACTCACCGAACGCCCGCAGCCACGACAGCAACAAGCCGGCTCGGATCCCGGTACCCGCCCCCGGCAACCCGACTCGGAAGAAGCGGGCGAGCGGTCGGTGGCCGAGCGCGGCGGCCACTTCGTCGAGGGTGTGGTCCTCCGCGCTGAATGCAGCCCGGGCTGCCACGATGAGGAAGGGCGCGGCCACGAAGGTCTGGGCGATCACCACCCCGGCGAGCGAATCGGTGAGTCGCCGGTCGAAGGTGCGCCCCAGCCAGGTATACGGGCCGACCAGGTACACGAGCAAAAGGCCGCTGATCAACGGGGGCACGGCCAAGGGCAGGTACACCGCCGCTCCCACGACCGCCGCGAGCCGGCGGCGCGAGCGGGCCAGCACCCAGGCCAACGGGATCCCGAACAGGGCGATAAGAGCGACCGATATGGTTGCCCCGGCGACTGACACCCAGAGCGCGGGGAACAGGCCGGGTGTCGAGAAGCCGGGATGGCTGGCCCGGGCCAGGCGGATGAGGAACCCGATGACAGGCACGGCCAGGTAGACGAGGACGAGCGCACCCAGCCAGGCGAGGGGGTTGGCCCAAAGGTGCCGCAACCGCGTGCCGCTCACCGCTCGAACCGTAGCGGATGGCGTTTTCGACGCTCAGCTTCTCAGGTGGTGATGCCCCCGGTAGCAGGCACCGGTTCGCCTGCCGGCACAGGTTGCTGGAGGCCGCGGCGGGCCAGCCGGCCCCGTCGCACCATGGTGTGGACGGCTTCGGCGTCGTTGATCCGCAGCGCCGCCACTGCGCCGGCAAGGGCGAAGCCGGCCGCGGCCAAGAAGGCGTAGTGGTACGCCGCCAGGTTGGCGACCACGTGACCGCCAGCAGTCCGCACCGGACCGACCTCCGCCACCACGGTGCTAAGGACCGCCACCCCGACCGCGCCACCCAGCTGTCGGAGGGCATTGAACACTGTCGAGGCTCGGGCCGTGTCCGCTCCAGAGATGGTCGCGAACCCGGCCGCCTGAGCCGAGGTGAACACGTGGGCCATGCCGTAGCCGACGAAGAAGAGCAGAACCCTCATCCACCACAGCCCGTCCGAGGAGTGGATCAGGGTCATCAGAGCCAGGGAGGCGCCGAGGATCAGCAGGCCGATGAACATCACCCGCCGGGGCCCGAGCGTCGGGTACATCAAGCGGGTCACCACTTGGGCGCCGGCCATGACGCCGAGCGCTTCGGGGAAGGTGCTGAGACCGGACTGCAGCGCCGACAGGCCAAGACCGTCCTGGAAGAACAGCGCCACGATGAACAACACGCCGAGGAAGGCGATCGAGCCCAGTCCCATGACGATGTTCGAATTGCGGAACAGCCCGTTGCCGAAGAGGCGCACGTCGATCAGGGGGTTGGCGG
>JAFAWZ010000051.1 GCA_019241495.1 Acidimicrobiales bacterium
CTCGAGGGGATCGATGAAGCCTGGGCGGTGGATGGTCCTCCTGCCCTGTGCGTGATGTTCGCCTTGCTCGGAGTGTTCGGGCACGCCTTCGACCTGGTGGTGTCCGGTATCAATCCGGGCGTGAACGTCGGGCGCACCATCTATCACTCGGGGACCGTCGGCGCTGCCCTCACCGCCCGCGGCCGCGGCCTGGCCGGGATCGCGGTGAGCCAGGCCGTCGAGGGCTATGGCATCGAGGGTCAGGGCTGGGACGAGATGCTGAAGGGTGTGCACTGGGAGGCGGGCGCCGTGGTAGCGAGCGCGGTGACCAAGGCGGTCGTCGACCAGGGTTTGCCCGCCCCGGTCCTGGTCAATCTCAACGTCCCGAACCGGCCCATCGCCGATATGGCCGGCTGGGAGCGAACCTCCATCGGGCGTATCCCGCCCCGCGTGATCTCCGACGCCCGCCTCGAGGAGCGCGTCGGCCACCAGGGGTCGTACAAGGTGGCGATGGAGTGGGGCGACGCCGTGTCCCTGCCCGAAGGCACCGACGGTGGCGCGGTCGAGCGTGATCGGGTGTCGGTGACCATGCTCGGTCACCTGACCGACGTCGACACACCAACCGACATCTCGGCCGAAGAAGCGGCCTTCCCGGCCATCGCCGCCGCCCTCGACGAGCTTTTCGACAGGTCTTAAGAGACCACAGCCGAGGCCACCAGCCGGCCTGATGTGTCGATCAGCTCGAAGCTCGCGACCCGGGCCGGATCGACCCGAGTGGTTGTGCCCCAGTATCCGCTCCCCTCGTAGAGCTTGAACGAGCCCAAGGCGACGGCCCGGCCGTCCACGTCTACCAGGACACATCTCAGCCAACCCTTGGCCACCAGCCCGCGCACGGCCAGCTCCACCGCCGGCTTGTGGCTGGCGTAGAAGTTGATCGTGCCCACCGCCTGGTTGGTCTGGAGGAGCGCGGCGGTCGCCTGAGCTACTGGGGCATCACGTCCGGCCGCGCCGATCGTGGGCCCGAGCGTCGTGCCCACGAGGAGGACGGCCACCGCGGCCAGGGTCAGGACCAGGCGCAGCCGCTTGCGCCCGGGACGCAACTGGCCGTCCCCGTCCGATTGGTAGTAGTAGTCCAAGTCCAGGAGCCGGGTCGCCGACTCCTGCATGGCGGTCACCTCCTGCCGGCAGGTCGGGCACCGCACGAGGTGCGCGGCCACATCGGCCCGTTCGGATGGCTCGAGGATGTCGAGAGCGAACGGCGGTGCTGCGTCTCTCACCTCGTCGCAGGTCAGGTCGTGCACGCCAACCTCTCTCAGCCCCTCCTGCCTGACGATGATACAGGAGGGACCTCAGCTCAAGCTTGCGGCGGGGGGGCAGGCATCGGGGTGGGAGGCGAGCAGTGACAGTCCCAGCGTGAACTGTTCCGGCCTGGGCACCGTGACCGATATCCAGGACTGACCCGAACGCGATATGCAGCCGTCTCCCTGATCGAGGGTCCAGTTCGGGCTGTAACGCACCCGCACGAGCACGGTGCCGGCTTGAGGAACGTCGACCACCACATGGCCCACGGCGGCGCTGATCAGGCGGGCCGGCTGAGAGACGATCCCCGAGCTGCCCAGAACCGAGTAGAGCCGCCAACGCGAGGATCTCCAGACCAACTGGAGGCCGGGCACTGTCCCGGAACGGACGAGCTGGGCTTCGGCTCGGGCCGCCATGTCGAGCGGCGAGTCAGGGAGGGCGACGAAGCGCACCCCGTTGTCGATCAGCCAGCTCTGGTAGCTGTCGGGGGTGAGAGGGTCGCGGCCGTAGAAGAGCGGATTGTCGGCGACGTCCAGCTGGCGCTCCCAACCCCGGGCGAGCGGCATGACCGGGGCGACGTAGGCAGCCTCCCAGTGGTAGGCGGTCGGCACCACCTCCACCCGCCCGGCCGGACCCGATGCACCGAGACGGCGCAGCGCAGTGTCGAGGGGAGCGAAGTACCCGGGGTGGGTCGACGGCCTGGAGGCGCTCGATGTGAAGGCGCCCCACGCCGGGCCCCACTGGGACAGGGCGAGGGGCACCGCGGCGAACGGCAGGATGACCCTGGCCCTCGACCACATGAAGGCGGCGGCGAGGGGGAGGGCCAGCACGTCCTCCATCCGTCCCACGTTCCCGCCGAGTGAACTTGGCAGTGTGACTGACAGGGTGGCGGCGACAACGAACAACACCACTCCCACCCTCACGGCCCGGTTATCCCGGCCCGCCAAGGGCCAGATGGCCCCCGCGATGACCATCTCCCACGCCCAGTCCTCCACCGGGTAGGGCATGGGACCTTGGCCCGGGAACAGCACGACGGCGACGGCGACCGGGCCCAGTGCGGCCCCGATCATGGCAGCCGCTGCCAGGACAGGCGACCGCCGCTCCGGCTGCTGCCACAAGGCCACGATCCAGGCCATGGCCGCCAGGGCCACGAAGGCGCCCGCGAGTGGGCTGCTCAAGGTGGACAGCAGGGCCAGGCCGATGGCCAGGGGATACCGCCGGCGGGCGAGGGCCCACATCGCTCCCATACCGATTGCCTCACCGGTCAG
>JAFAWZ010000088.1 GCA_019241495.1 Acidimicrobiales bacterium
TGGTACTCCTCGGTCTTCATCTCGAGCATCTCGGTCAGCTCCTCGCCGCCCGGCGGGCGGCGACCCAGGACGCGCTCGATCAGAGTCGCCTTGCGGGGCGGGCCGGCGCTCTGGCTCCCGTCCTCGCTCACGGCCGTGCCGCCCTGCGGGCGCCCCGCCCGCCCATCACACTTGTTCGCTCCCAAAGGTCGCTCACCTGCCCCACCCCCAATGGGTGGGTGGGCCGGCCCGTCACACTTGTTCGCTCCCAAAGGTCGCTCACCGGTGAGCCCCCACCACTCTCTTTGTGACCCAATCGGCTCTTTGTGACGCGTGTAGCGGAAATAGTGCGGTTGACGCGTCACGAAGAGCTGGTCCAGTCGAGGGGTCGTACCGGTCGCGCACGGCTGCTCCTTGACTCACGGCTGCTCCTTGAATTGCACGGGGACGTGACCGGTGTCGTAGTCCTTGCGCAGCGGGTGGCCTTCCCAATCGTCAGGCATCAAGATGCGCGACATGTCGGGGTGCCCGTCGAAGCGGATGCCGAACATGTCGTAGGTCTCGCGCTCGTGGAACTCGGTGCCGGGCCAAAGCTCGAACAGGCTGGGCACGAAGGGCCGGGAAGCGGGCACCTGGCAGCGAACCCGCACCCGTTTGTGCTCCTCGAGCGACAACAGTTCCACCACCACCTCGAACCGTTCCGCCTCGATCCCCGGCGGTAGGGCCCGACCTGGATGGGTGAGGTAGTCGACTCCGGTGACCCCGATCGGCATGGAGTAACCCTCGGACTTGAGACCCCGGCAGAGCCCGAGGTAGCCGTCGCGGTTGCAGTGCACCACCACCGCCCCGCTCGACGTGTCCACCGGGCAGCCGTGCCAGAGCCGAGGCCCGGAGGGTGACGTATCGGCGTCAGTGGCTCGTTCCGACGCAGGAAGCGAGCTCACGAAACGCTGATCCGCCGCGGTGGGCGCGAGGTCGGCGACTCGAGGTGGATGCCCGCCCCCGACCGGCCGGAGCCCCGCCGGGTGATCTCGCCGGTCCGGATCTTCTGGTGCAGGGTCAAGATGGCGTGGATCAGGGTCTCGGGGCTCGGTGGGCAACCGGGGGCGTACACGTCGACGGGAACGATTTGATCAACTCCCTGGACGATGGCGTAGTTGTTGAACATCCCTCCAGTGCTGGCGCACACCCCCATCGAGATGACCCACTTGGGCTCCACCATCTGGTCGTAGACCTGGCGCAGCACCGGGGCCATCTTCTGGCTCACCCGGCCGGCCACGATCATGACGTCGGCTTGACGGGGCGAGGCCCGGAACACCTCCATGCCGAATCGAGCCAGGTCGTAGCTGGCGGCTCCGGCTGCCATCATCTCCATGGCGCAGCACGCCAGCCCGAAGTTCGCCCCCCACGAACTGGCCGCACGGGCCCACTTCACGAAGCCCTCGAGCGTGCCGGTCAGAAAGTTGTGCTGAAGATCCTCCAAACCCACCGTTCGACTCCTAAGCCTGTGCGCTGGGCGCCTGCTGGTTGGCCCCCGCCGGTAGCGGCTCGGGCTGTCGGCCCGGCTCCAACCCGTGGTCGCCGAGGGGCAACGGCGCCTTTCCCTGGATGAGCTCCACAGGTCGCGGTACCCGGCGGACCGTGGCTGTCGTGCTGCGCGCCAGCTGTACGGGCGCCCGGCCGCCGCGGCCCTGCCGGGGACCCCAGCTCAGCGCTCCATTCGACACGAGATAGGCGAAAGCGATGAACACCACCACAGCAAAAGCCGCCATCTCGGCCAGTCCGAACACACCGAGCTGGGTGTACATCACGGCCCACGGGTAGAGGAAGATGACCTCAATGTCGAAGATGATGAAGATCATCGCGACCAGGTAGAAGCGGACCGGGAAGCGGGCCGCCAGCCGGTAGCGGGGGACGATACCGGACTCGTAAGGGCCCTCTTTGGCCCCGGTCGGGCGCTTCGGGCCGAGCAACCGTGACGCGGCCACCGAACCCCCCGCAAAGGCGACTACGAGCGCCAGCAACAGGAGGATCGGCAGGTACTGAACCACGTCTTTCGATGTTAGTGGCAGGGGGTCGTAGTACCGCCAACCGAGTAGCTTCTACCCATGCAAGACCTCTCGTCGCGGAGCTGCGACGTCTTGGTGGTGGGTGGCGGGCCCTCCGGTGCAGCGTGTGCCTACTGGCTGGCCCGGGCCGGCCACGACGTGGTGCTGGTCGAACGTAAGAAGTACCCCAGGGAGAAGACCTGCGGCGACGGGCTCACCCCCCGCTCGGTGCGCCAGCTCGAGGACATGGGCCTGACGGAGGAGTTGGCGGGCGCCGGCCACCGCTTCTCCGGCCTTCGTTCCCACGGCTTCGGCAGGACCCTCGAGCTGACCTGGCCTTCTCACCCTTCCTTGCCCGGCTACGGCTATGTGATCACTCGCCACGACCTCGACGCCCTCGTCGCAGAGAGAGCAGCCAAAGCCGGAGCCGCGGTGTGGGACGGCACTGAGGCAATCGAGCCTTTGACCGAAGACGGGCTGGTGCGGGGCGCAGTGATCAAGGCGAAGGACGCCTCCTCGCCGCTCGAGGTGAGAGCCCGCTACACCGTCGTCGCCGATGGAGCCAACTCCCGCTTCGGCCGGGGCTTGGGCACGACCCGGAACCGGGACTACCCGCTCGGGATGGCCATCCGGGGCTACTGGACCTCGCCGCGCCATGACGAGCCGTGGATCGACAGCTGGCTCGACATCAAGGACAAGGCGGGCAACGTCCTGCCCGGCTACGGCTGGATATTTCCGGTGGGCGACGGCCGGATCAACGTCGGGGTCGGCTTGCTGTCGACCTTCAACCAGTGGAAGGCGGTCAACACCACCCACCTCCTGCAGAGCTTCGCCGAGTACGCGCCGGAGTCCTGGGCCATCCGGCCCGATACGGCGTGCGGGCCGGCCACCGGCGGGAGGCTACCCATGGGAATGTCCGTCGGTCCCCGCACCGGTCCCACCTGGCTGGTGGTCGGCGACGCGGGAGGAACCATCAATCCCTTCAACGGGGAGGGGATAGCCTACGCGTACGAGTCGGGTCGCTTCGCGGCCGACGCGGTGGGCCTGGCCCTCACTACGGAAGACGGTATGGCCCTATCGACCTACGAGGAGAGGCTGAAGGCCGAGTACGCCTTGTACTACAAGGTCGCCCGGGCGTTCGTGAGGGTCATCGGTCGACCTGAGCTGATGAAGGTGCTCGTCACGACGGGGATGAGAAGCCGGAGCATCATGGAGTGGGTGCTGCGGATCATGGCCAACATCTTGCGGCCTCATGAGCTGGGTCCGGCCGAGGCCGCCTACCGGGCCCTGGCCGTCATCGCCCGGGTCGTCCCAGAGACGTCCTGAGTCGAGGAGCTAGCGACTCCCGGCGCTCGCCTCGGCGAAGGCCTCGACGGTGCGCTCGA
>JAFAWZ010000117.1 GCA_019241495.1 Acidimicrobiales bacterium
CCGGCCTGAGTAAGGGCGTTTGGCACAAGCATGGTGGCCTTGATCGGGCCGTGCTGGGCCTCGTAGGCGTCGATCAGGCTCTGGGCCTTGGCCAGATTGCAGCACGGAGTGGGCACACCCGGGTCGTAGTACGGCGAGTCGGTGGGATAGAGCGTCGTGGCCATGGCGGCCGTTCCTTCGGCTATCGCCTGGTTGATCTGGTTGAAGTCGAGGGCCAGGGCGAAGGCCTGCCGGACCCGCACATCGTCGAACGGCGCCTTCGAGACATTGAAGACGAAGCCCTGGCCTCCGCTGTCCACCCGCCCCTGGACCTGGAAGCCATCCTGCTTCAGGGTCGTGATGCACTGGCAGGGCGTCCCGATCTGGCCGATGGCCGCTCCACCGGAGACGAGCACGTTGGTCATCTGCTGCTCGTCGACGACTCCCCGCAGGGTCAGGTTGCGAAGATACGGCCTCGGCGCGTCCCAGTAGGAGTCGTTGCGCGTCAGCTGGGCGTCGCCGCCGGGGGTCCAGGACGTCAACACGAACGGGCCAGCGCCGACCGGCTTCTGGGACCAGGATGGCCCTTCGTGCGCTATGGCGGTCGGGGAACCGATCATCCCCATGCCCGTATCCATCAGATACCTCGGGAACTGGCTGTTGGGCGCCTTCAAGGTGAAGGTGAGGGTGGTGGGATCGACCACCTGCATGCTGGCGATCTGAGAGGAGAAAGACACGATCTGTGGCGCGACCGTCGGGTCTTGGTAGCGCTGCCAGTTGGACTGGACGGCCGCCGCATCGAAGGGCGTGCCGTCGCTGAATTTCAGGTTGGGCTTCAGCACCAACGTCCAGTGGACCTGGTCGGTGGACGAGACGGACTGGGCCAACTCGGGTATGACCTGTCCCTGCGGGCTCACCTGCACGAGCTGCCCGAACACGGCCAGCAACCACTGCCCGTACGGGATCACGTTGCGCGAGGTGGCCGGGTCCCAGCTCGTGATGGCCACCTGGAGCGCGGCTGTCGCCGACCCACCGCTCACCGGGGGTGTGCTGGTGGTGGCGCTCGCGTGGCCCTTCGATGTGCTGCTGCTGCACGCCGCCATCATGAGAACCGCCGCCACCGTGGCGAGCAGGCCGGTGCCCCTCGCGCGCCAGACGCGTCGCCCGGTCCCTGTCATCCCGTCTCCCTGCTGCGCTGTAGACATCCCCGGCAATGTAGGCACCCCTCGGTTCGACACAGGTGAATCCTGTACTTGGATGCAAGATAGTTGCTCTGGCGGGCCCGGGTCTAAGACGGCGTAGTGCAGTGGGGTATCCTACGGCTGGTGGGCACGGAAACGAAGGTGCGAGCCATGGTGAAAGTTCTCGATCCGACCGGCGTGGTCCTCGATCAGGTCCCCTCCCTCGCACCACGGATCCAGTCGTTCGAGGGTGCGACCATCGGTGTAGTGGGAATCGCGCCCGAGGCGGTCGAGCGGGTGGGCGAGATCCTCGTCAGTGACTTCGGCGCTTCCCGTTCGATCATCCGCCAGAAGGACAACATCTCGGTGCCGCTGGAAGCTGAGATCTTCGACGAGCTGCGGGGCCTGGTCGATTGCATGGTCGTCGGGGTTGGCGTCTGAGGCTCGTGCACGTCGTCCGGTGCGGTCGACGCGGTTGCTTTTGAGAGAGCCGGGCTGCCCACCGCCCTCGTAGTCCTCGACACTTTCGAGTCGCTGGCGATGGCGAAGAAGAAGCAGCTGGACATGCCGGAGCTCCAAGTGATCCTCATACCCGGGCCGGCAGGTGGCGTCGCCGAGCAGCGGGCGAAAGGTGAAGGCGCCGTCGCCGACGTCATAGGGGTCCTGACCGGTCGAGGCCCCACGTGATGGCGGAAACCGGGCTACCGGCGGCCCGGCTGGAGTTCGCCGATTCGTGGGAGGGCTGCCGTCAGGCGATAGAGCATTACTACCTGGCCGGTTGGTCCGACGGCTTGCCCGTGATCCCACCGACCGAGCATGAGGTGGCCAGCATGGTCGAGGCGGCCGGCCGGGATCCACTGGAGGCCCTGGGCGAGGTCCCACCCCGTCGAGGCCTGGCAACCGTCGAGACCGTGGCCACATGCGCGGTGATGGCCGGCTGCCTCCGGGAATACCTACCAGTGGTGCTGGCCGCGGTGGAAGGACTGCTCCAGCCCGCGTTCAATCTCAACGGCCTCCAGTCCACCGGTAACGGGGCGACGCCCCTGTGCGTATTGAGCGGGCCGGTCGTGACAACGCTGGGCGTGAACTACGGAACCAACCTTTTCGGCTACGGGTTTCGCGCCAACGCAGCCATAGGAAGAGCCATACGGCTGGTGCTGCTCCTACAGGGCGGAGCCTTCCCTGACACCGGCACCAAGTCGGCGATGGGGAGCCCGGCCCGCTACAGCTTTTGTATCGGAGAGGCTCCATCCAACCCGGGCCACTTGCTACACAACCCCTGGGAGCCAGCCCATACCCGCTTCGGCCTCGATCCCAGCGACAGCGTGGCCACTGTCATCGGCGCCAACTCCCCGCAGAACGTGTGGGCCGGACAGGGCACCTACGAGCGAGACCGGTTCATATCCGCCTTGGCGGAGGAGCTCGCCAAGATCGCCATGGTCACCCCCCGCACCCAGCTGACCATCGTGATCAATCCTTACGCCGCTCAGCAGTTGGCCGTCGACCCGGGATGGGACCGGGCCGACTTCGAGCGGGAAATATTCCGTCGGGCCTACCACGTGAGGCAGCGCCTGGCCGAGGCCCTCCCCATCACCGGAAGCCTCGACCAGTGGTTCGCCGGGCCGGAGAGCCTCATAACCCTCGTTGCGGGGGGCGCCCAATTCCCTACGGCTTGCGCCCTCCTTAGCGGATGGCTGATGGGCAACGCCTGGGCGACCCCGACCCGCATCCACAGCCGGTAGCACTACGGTACGAGAAGCGAAAGACTTGACAAGGGAAGCGAGGAACACCTGATGGCCTGGGAATTTTCGACGGAGCCGACATTTCAAAAGAAGCTGGACTGGGTGGACGAGTTCTGCCGGGAGGAGATCGAGCCACTCGAGTATGTCTTCCCCCACGCCGTGCGTTGGAAGGACCCCAAGGTCAAGGGACTGGTCAAGTCCTTGCAGGACCAGATCAAAGAGCAGGGCCTGTGGGCCATATTCCTCGATGCGGAACTGGGGGGGCCCGGCTACGGGCAGCTCAGCCTGGGTCTTCTCAACGAGATCATCGGCCGCTACCCCTCGGCCCCCCAGATGTTCGGTGCCGCCGCCCCTGACACCGGGAACATGGAGCTATTGGCTGCCTACGGGACCGAGGAGCAGAAGGACCGCTGGCTGACACCGATGCTCAACCAGGAGATGTGGTCCGCCTACTCCATGACCGAGCCACAGGGAGGCTCGGACCCCAACCTGTTCAAGACCTCGGCGATTCGTGATGGCGACGAGTGGGTGATCAACGGGGAGAAGTGGTTCACGAGCGCGGGCCGGGTGGCCGACCTCTTGTTCGTGATGTGCACCAACGGCATGTTCGTCGTGCCGCGCAAGACACCGGGCGTCGAGATCATGCCCGAGCCGAGGAACCACAACCACATCGTGTATCGCGATGTTCGAGTCCCGCTGGATCATCTGCTCGGTCCCGAGGATGGAGCCAAGGTATTGGCCCAGCGTCGCTTGGGAGGCGGCCGGATACACCACGCCATGCGGACGATCGCCAGGTGCAAGCTCGCTTTCGACATGATGTGCGAACGGGCGCTCAGCCGTGAGTCCCACGGCAAGATCATCGGCGAGCATCAGATGGTCCAAGAGCGCATCGCCGATTCGTACGCGGCCATCCAGATGCTCCGGCTGTTCGTCCTCGAGACGGCGTGGAAGATCGACCAATCGAGCACGCAGGCCACCAGAACTGACATCGCGGCCGTCAAGTACTCGATGGCCAAGGTGTTGCGCGAGGTGTCCTATAACGCCCTTCACATCCTTGGTTCGCTCGGCACCACCGACCTTACGCCGCTGCAGGCCATGTATGCATCCGCCCCCTCGATGGGCATCGCCGATGGGGTCGACGAGGTCCACAAGGCGACGGTGGCCCGCAACGTGTTGAAGGGGTACCGGCCCCACACCGGGTACTGGCCGACGGAGTACTTCCCGGCCAAGCGGGAGAAGGCTCGCCAGAAGTTCGAGCCCCTCTTCCAGAAGGACCCGGAGCTTCGCGCCCTCGCCGACGCCTACGAGAGGAGCCGGCCCGGGCCCGAGTAGATCGGGCCAACCTGCTCGGCCCGATCTACCTGGGTTTGGCTGACCTACTTGGCCAGCCAGACGTCGGCCCAGTCGAGCAGCGAGGCGCTGTAGACCTTCATGCCCTTGACGTTCTTCTGGCCGATGTAATTGAACGCGCCCCGGTAGAGGAGGATGAGCGGGACGTCTTGCACGAGGATCTTCTGCACCGTCTCATAGGCGGCCTTGCGCCCGGCCAGGGTCGTAGCCGCCGAACCAGCGGCCAGTGCCTGGTCCATCTGCGGGTTGGAGTAGCTGCCGTAGTTCGTCCTCGAGGTGCTGGAGAACGA
>JAFAWZ010000120.1 GCA_019241495.1 Acidimicrobiales bacterium
CACGGAGCCACCCGGCCGCAACCACTCGATTCCATAACGCCTTATTTAATACTTCTTCATATATTAGTATGATGTTTCAGTGCTCATAGTGAAAGGAATCGGCGTGGGAGTATCCGACTATTTCCTGGACGGTCGTCATAACGGCCGTTGGTCGCCGGGGGCGGGTCGGCTGCTTTCGCTCGAGGGACCCGTGCGGCGAGGCGATCTGGTCGCTGTCCTGCGCGGTGAGCATCCGGTCGACCGCAGGTACTTGCCGGCTTACCGGGCGGCGCGCCGGAGAGCCGGATGGGACCTCATCTTCTGCGCCCCGAAATCCCTATCATTGATGGAAGCGTCGCCGATGGACGCGGCCGGCGGGGAGCCCTCGGGTCCGGTGGCCCAGGCCCACTGCGCTGCCGTCGAGGCTGTGGTCGGCCACATCGAGTCCTCGCTCACGGTGCGTCGCCTTGACTCGGCGGGTGGATTCGGGCCGGCCGGCGGCCTGATCGGCGCCTCTTTCACCCACCACACCAACGCGGCGGGAGAGCCGCATCTTCACACCCACGTGCTGGTCGCCAACCTCACCTGTTCGGCCGGGCGCTGGTCGGCGGTACGGGCCGAGGACTGGTATACGGGGCGCCAAGCGCTGGGTGCTCTGTACCAGCTGGGCCTCCGCCACCAGCTGGCTCTCCACGGGCTGAGCCTCGACTGGCGGCTGCAGTCCGACGGCCTGGCCGACCTGGCCCTCGTGCCCCGCGCCGCGGTGCGGGCCACCAGCTCGCAGGCCCATGTGGCCCGGGCCCTCGGGCGCTTCGAGGCCCGGCGACGCGCGGTTCCTCAGGAGTGGAGGGAACGGGCTGTCGCAGCTGGTTTCGACCCGACCGCCGCCGTGCAAGGCCGCCCCGCGGCCGGTCCCTCGCTCTTCGACCCGGCGGTGACGAGGACCGTGACCACCCGCCTGGCCGTCCGACGGTCGGACTTTCGGCGGGCCGATGTCGTAGTTGCCTTGGCCGCCTGTTGGCCCTCCGGTGCCCCCCCGGATCACGTGCTGGAGTGGGTCGACCGGTTCTGCGCGCGGAACGAGGAAGTCCCCTCGCCCACCGCCGGCAGGCGGTGGACCACCGACCTGGCTCGACGAGCCGACCAGGCGCTGGTGAGGGACTTGGAGGCGCACGGGAAGCTGACTGTCATGAGGGCGCCTCCCGGAGAGAGTCTGCTGTTGGCTCAGACTGAGGGGATCGACGCTCGGGCCGCCCGTTCCGGGCTGCGATTCGCGGTCAGCAGCCCGTCGCCGTCGGG
This sequence comes from Acidimicrobiales bacterium, assembly GCA_019241495.1. Taxonomy (GTDB): domain Bacteria; phylum Actinomycetota; class Acidimicrobiia; order Acidimicrobiales; family Palsa-688; genus JAFAWZ01. The sequence goes on from JAFAWZ010000120.1 coordinate 1,279, forward strand.
AGAGCTGCGCTGGGCGGTGCTGGCCGGCATACCCCCCTTCCGGCCGGGCGACCAGGTCGACGTGCTGGTGGTCGACCAGGCAGACCGCAGGCCGACGGCGGAGCTCGCTCGACTGGTGGGGGCGGCCCGCCGGAGCGGGGCCGAGCTCGTTTTCGTGGAAGGCGGGACCATGCCGGCGCTCACCAATCCGGCCAGCCGGGGCTGGGCGGGGGCCGTGCGAGAGATGGAACGGGACGCCTGCGACCAGCACCGCCCGTGGGGCCTGCCCGCAGGCACAGCGGGAGCCGGCCCTGGGGGGCCCGAATCGCTCACCGGTCGGGTGGGAGCCGAGGAGGTGCTGGCCCGTTGGTACGACGCCCAGCGATCAGGCCAGCCCGTGCTCCTGTCAGCCCTCGGCCTGGAGGAGGTCCGCGGCCTGAACCGGGCCGCCCGTCTCATCCTCGGCCGGACCACACCTGGCGGCTTCGAGCCGGGCGACCGGGTGGTGTTGCTACGCGCCCGCCATGACGGCGTCCGCCACGGCGAGTTCGGCACGGTCGCCGATGGCGCCGGACCGGCCAGCCCGGATGGAGGAAGCGTCTGGATCCGCTGGGACGGCCGGCGCCGGCCGGAGCGCCACGGCCCGGACATCGTGCCCCGCCTGGGCTACGGATACGCGGCCAGCGTGCGCCTGGCGGCCGAGACCACCGCCCAGGTCGCGCTGCTCGGACCGGAGCGCGCCGCGAGCGGGCTGCGCGGGAGGCTACTTGTCACGGCCGAGGAGAGAACCCGAGAGAGGGGCATGACACGTGCGTTGGGCCTGTGAGAAGATCAACTCGACTCGGTATGACGGGACACGTGCTCGGTCCAGCGTTCGCCGTCCCACCATCGCCATCGGTTGGACCCGGCCGGATCGGGGTGCCACCCAGGCGGTGGGGCGAAGCCGGAGAAGACAACGGGGGACCAGTTATGAAGAGGGAGCTGGCTCGGCGGCTTGTTGTTCCGCTCGGTCAGCCAAAGGATCGGGGCGGCCAGCCCAATGGCCAGAGCCACGAACACTGCGACCCCGCCGACCGCTGGCCAGCGAGTGGAGAGAAACCCGACCGTGTCCCACACCGCGTGGCAAACCATGAGCGGGATCAGCTGGCGGGTGCGGAGGTAGACCCAGTAATAGATGGCAGCCCAGACGAGGATTCCCGCCACCCCCGGCCCGTAGTAGATGTGATACGAGCCTCGCAGGACCAGCGCCACGGTCGTGACCTCCCACCACGGCCGCCCGGCTTGGCGGAGCGTGATCACCACGAACGCCAGCACGATCAGCTCCTCGATGACGCCCGCTTGGATCGAGTCGAACACCCCGAACAGCAGCTCGGGAGTGGAGGCCTTGCCGAGAGGCAGGTGACCGCTCTGCAGGGCGGCGTTGATCACACCGCCGACGATCAAACCGAGCACAGCCCACGCCACCACCCGAACCGGTTGGGCTACCGCAGGGCGCCCGTCGGAGAGGCGAGGCCACCGCAGGCCGAGGTCGGCCGGGCTCACCCCGCGCCGCTCCACGAGGAGCAACACCACCACGACAGCCAACCCGATGTTCATGGTGACGGCCAGCGCCTGTGGCCCATACACCGCCCAGCTCGCTGATGAGAACGGGTTCTGGTACTGCTTCGACAGGAGGAGGGCGGCGTTGACGATGCCGGTCGCGAAGAAGGCGGCGAAGATGAACAGGACCTCGGCGTAGGCCCGCTTGGCCGTGATCGGCGGCAGCTCGGGGTCGGCAAGAGGCTGCCACCACCGCCCGCGGGCGGCTGTTTCGACCAGGTGGTCGGGAGTCGAGTGATGCTGCACCGGTCTTCAGCCTTCCAAACCGCACGTCGGTAGTCGAACCATGCCTGCCCCTGCTCGAACAGTGTGAACTGCGAGAATCGCGGCGAAGTGATCGTTCCGCCCGACCCTCCGATCGTGACACGCCTGCCCGGTCGCTGGACTCGGGCAGGGCCGGCCATCCGGCTGGTCATCGGTCTGGCCGCGATTGGCGTCGCGGCCTGGGTCATCTCGGGCAAGACCGACGAGCTGCGAAGCGTCGGCCAGTACCTGGACCATCTCCGGTGGTGGTGGCTGGTCGTCGCGGTCGTGGCCGAGGTGGCCTGCTACCTGGCCCTCTCCTCGTTGCAACGCCGGCTCCTAAAAGCGGGCGGCGTCCGGGTGCCGATTCCCTACATGCTGGGGATCACGATGGCCGGCTCGGCCATCCAGAATTCGTTCCCGGGCGGCAGCGTGATCTACCTCGCTTACCTGTACCGGCAGTTCCGTCGCTGGGGAGCCAACGACTTGTTGTCGGCGTGGACCATCGTGGCGTTCAACATCGTCACATTTGTCGCGCTGGCTGCCATTTCCGCCGTGGGGTTGGCCCTCGCCCTGTCCGCCGGCAGCACCAATGACTTGGTCGAGGCCATCTTGGGCATCGTCTTGGTCGCCACCTTGTTCGTTATCCTGGTCGTCGAGCGCCGCCGACTGGTTCCGCATCTCACCCGTGCGGTACGCCTCTCCCAGCGGTTGTTCCGCCGGCCCAGACCGGGACAGGAAGCCGACGAGGTGGTGCGGGACTGGACCGAGGAGCTGGGCGTGGTCAGCCCGTCGAGATCGGTGTGGGCCCGAGCCGGCATAATGGGCCTGTCCAACTGGCTGGCCGACCTGAGCTGCCTGGCCCTGTCGTTCATGGCGGTTGGGGCGCCCGTACCGTGGCGGGGTCTCCTCCTGGCCTACGGGGCGGGCCAGCTCGCTTCGGTCCTTCCCATCACACCGGGGGGCCTGGGCGTAGTGGAGGGCAGCATCACGGTCGCCCTGGTCACCTTCGGAGGCGGCAAGATCTCCACCGTGGCTGCGGTGCTGCTGTACCGGCTGGTGTCGTACTGGCTCATGCTGCCCGTCGGCTGGGGGTCGTGGGCCGCCCTGGCCATGCTCGGCCGCACCCGCCGCGAGGCCGAGAACGTGGTGCCGGCCACATGACCAGGAAGCAACGTCTCTGGGCCTTGGCCGCCGTCGTCATGCTCGCCGCCGGATGCAACGGAAACACCCCAGGCGTTTCCAACGGCTCGGTGTCGGCCTGCTACCGCGCCATCCCGGCCGGGCGGTCTGCCATACACGACAGCAAGGCCCAGCTGATCGGTGTTCACCGGGTCCCCGTCGAGACGGTGCGCAACC